>DASUVB010000126.1:0-10630 GCA_036373835.1 Flavisolibacter sp.
CAAGCCCCACAAACCGTGCGGGAGCCACAGCAAATTCCTTCTGCTGCTTCAACCCGGCAGCCAGTAACTGGTGCAGGTGAGAACCTGGAACCCACTATGGCAACAATATCGCCTGTGCGCACCAACATCCGGGAGACCGCCCAGGTGCAGCCTGCTGCGATGACCGGAAAAACTGAAAGCATTGAATCACCCGGCATTTACGCTTCAGAAACCCCGTTTTTCGCCGAGATCATTGACAACGATCCGGAACCTTCTTTCCCCGCGGCTGCCACCCATGAAATGGCCCGGGATCCTTTCTACCAGTTTCCATACAGCCGTGAAAGCGTTGTTAATCTGCGTTTGAAAATGCGCAGGCCCCTGGAGTGGCAATGGTTCTTCACACCCACCATCAGCTACCGCAAGCTGGGAGAAAACAAATCCTACCTGCAGCAGCAGGGACAATATGCGCCGGCGCCGGCTTATGATGTGAACACAGCCGTGACGCACAAACCAGACCTTGGCTTCCAGCTCGGCCTGATCACCAAGTACCCGGTCACCAAAAGCCTGCGACTGCTCACAGGCCTGCAGTTCAACGTGGCGCGTTACGATATCAAGGCCTTCTCGTCTCCTTATTCGGTGGCAACGATTCGACTCAACAGCGTGAACAGCGCGGATTCGGTCACCAGCCTGACCAACTATAATAATTTCAACGGCTACCGTTCCAACTGGCTGGAAAATATTTACCTCCAGGTCTCTGCTCCTGTCGGTATCGAGCTGAAGATCCGCGGGGATGAAAAAATGCAGTTCGGTATCGCCACTACGATCCAGCCTACCTATGTTCTGCGGGACAGGGCTTATCTTATCTCAACGGATTACAAAAATTACGCGCAGATCCCTGACCTCGTGCGCCGGTGGAATGTGAATACGAACATTGAAACATTTGTCAGTTATACCAGCCGCAATGTAAAATGGCAGGTAGGACCTCAGGTGCGCTACCAGCTGCTGTCCAGCTTCGTTAGCAAATACCCGGTCAAGGAGAACCTGTTTGACTTTGGTCTGAAGGTCGGTGTATCAAGGAATAAATAACCGCCTTGCTAATTGCTTATTCCAAACCCTGCAACATCTTTGCAGGGTTTTCGTTTATGACAAAACCGATTATGAACCGATTTTTGATCATATTCCTCGCACTTGCCACAGGAACAGGCTGCAAAAATGACGATAAGAGATCCTCGGAGGAAAAAGGTGTTTATTTCCCGGTGCAATCGTTCATAAAAAGCCAGGTAGCCCATGTTGACACTTCATTGTACAGGATACAGAAAATCTATTGGGATGGCGTGAACTCCGACACAACAATTGTCAGGCGCGAGGACTTCCGTGGTCTCGCAAAGGATTTCCTGGATATGCCTGATATTTCGTCGGACAAGCTAAAAA
Source organism: Flavisolibacter sp. (assembly GCA_036373835.1). GTDB lineage: Bacteria > Bacteroidota > Bacteroidia > Chitinophagales > Chitinophagaceae > Flavisolibacter. The sequence continues at coordinate 1,411 of DASUVB010000126.1, forward strand.
AGGACTACGAAGAGAATACAGGCTACGACGACATGACGGACAAGATGTTTTTTTCGTACACCACAACTGACAAAGAACACGAAATTCGCAAACAGGATGTCTTCATGGGATCCCTCCCGGACGAAAAAGGCAACAACCCGGTCGAGACCTTTGTAATTGACCTGGTCAGGGCGAAAGGTGATTCCGTAGTTGAGAAGAAAATGGTATGGGATGTGGACAAACGATTTTCTGTTTTCCGAAAGGTTACGTCCGGGAACAGTGAAAAGGTCAGCAGGCTGGTGGTAACCTGGAATGATGACCGGCAGGAGTAAGAAATATGACGCAACAGGAGTTTACACAGATCGGTCCCACTTTACCGGGCGCTGCCGGCATTTACAAATATTACGATGCTGAGGGGTCGCTCTTGTATGTAGGAAAGGCGAAAAACATCCGTAAACGCGTCACCTCCTATTTCAGCAAAACACTGACAAGCTATAAAACGCACGAGCTGGTTCGCCGGATCAGCCGCATCGAATTCACCATTGTCAATTCAGAACAGGATGCATTCCTGCTCGAAAATTCGCTGATCAAGCAATTCCAGCCCCTGTTCAATATCAACCTGAAGGACGATAAGACCTACCCGTACATCGTGATCCGCAATGAACGGTTTCCACGCGTTTACCTCACGCGCCAGAAAGCGGATGACGGTTCTCAGTATTTCGGCCCTTATACATCCGTTGCCAAGGTGCGCGACCTGTTGAATTTTATCAAAAACACGATCCCGCTGCGCACATGCACGCTGAACCTGACGCCAAGGAATATTGAACAACGGAAATTCAAAGTTTGCCTGGAGTACCACCTCGGCAATTGCAAGGGTCCCTGCGAAGCGTTGCAATCGGAAGAAGATTATAATAACGGCATTGCACAGGTGAAAAACCTGCTGCGCGGAAACCTGGCTCCCGTAATACAGCATTTCCGGTCGGAAATGAAACTCGCCGCAACCGCGCTTGATTTCGAAAAGGCGGAACTGGCCCGGCGCAAAATACAGTACCTGGAAAATTACCAGTCACGTTCCATTGTGGTCAACACGGCCGTCGGCAATGTGGATGTGTTCTTTATTCGCAAAGAAGCGGAACATGCTTATGTCAATTACCTGATGGTGCAGCATGGGGCCATCATACAGACCAAGACCATCAGCCTGGAAACACACCTGGACGAAAGCCTAGAAGAAGTTCTTGCATTCGCTATCGGGCAGATGCGCACCACCTTCAACAGCGAAGCGAAGGAGATCATTACCCAGGTCCCGGTCGACTACCCCGAGGAAGGCGTGATACTCACCACACCGAAGGGTGGCGACAGGAAGAAGCTGCTGGAACTTTCCGAAAAGAACGTACAATACTACATCGACAGCCTGAGGACAAATGAGCGGCTGCTGCTGGGGGTGAAGCAGGCCGGCACCTACAATGTATTGTTGCAGGTGAAGGAAGACCTGCAATTGTCGCAGGTCCCGGTACATATAGAATGTTTCGATAACTCCAATTTCCAGGGCAGTTACCCCGTGTCAGCCATGGTATGCTTCCGCAACGGAGAACCGAGCAAAAAAGACTACCGGCACTTCAACGTCCGTTCAGTTGAGGGGATCAATGATTTCGCGTCCATGAAGGAAGCTGTTTTCAGGCGCTATAAACGCCTGCGGGACGAAAATGAAGCATTTCCCCAACTGGTCATCATCGACGGCGGGAAAGGTCAGCTGAATGCCGCATATGAGGCCATTACGGAACTCGGCCTCGAAGGGACGTTCACACTGGTTGGCCTGGCCAAGAACGAGGAGGAGCTGTTCTTTATCGGCGACCAGCAGTCTCTGAAGCTGCCTTTTGACAGCGACAGCCTGCGCTTCATCAGGCGCATACGCGACGAGGTGCACCGCTTCGGCATTCATTTCCACCGTGGGAAAAGAAGCAGGGGAACCTTTAAGAATTCACTGGAAGATATCCGTGGTATTGGTTCCGCAACAGCCAACCTGTTGTTGAAAACATTTCGATCGGTAAAGAATATCAGGCAGCAGCCGGAAGAAGAGCTGGCACGGATCATTGGAAAATCGAAGGCGCGCCTGGTCAGGAACTATTTCTCGGACGACAGGCTGCAGGAGAACGGCACAGTATAAAAGAAAAGGGGCCAGGATGAAAATCCAGCCCCGTTTTTAAAATCCAATATCCTATGAAAAACCGAGATAAAAATAATACTATTTACTTCATATCCTATGCGTATTTTCCACATATTTAAAAATAATTTTTCGGCACATGAAGCACCTGTGAATTAGCTGGTGTTACAAATACGCGCAGGTCTGGTGTCTACCGCTCTTCCGCCATGATGCGGTCTTGTAGTGAAAGAATAAAAAAACCCCCGGCAAAACCGGGGGTTCAACATATTTCAGACCTGGTTAGTAAGACCAGAGATCCTGCTCAAAATTGAAGATGCGCTCCTTGATATTATCGCCTTCCAGCAGGGCAAGGATCGGGTCCTTGATCATCTGGCGGATATTCTTGTTCTGCGGATTATCCAGGGTTGATTTCGTGATATAGCTGCTGAACATGCGGCTCTCGAACAACTCTTCCCATGTCATACGGCCCATACCCATATTCTTTGAGTTATATACCTCGTACTTGGCAAGGATAGGCCTGAGGTCGGGGTAGTATACCCAGAACATCACGCTGCTACCACGTTCTGTACCATTAGGATTCAGAATTGTCTTTACCGGCGCGATTCCAATGATCCTCACGAACATTCTGCTTGCTTCCCTGTCAAATACCCACTCTTCCTTCAACCTCAGCTTCAGCACTGACTTGGCATCGAAGCTGGCCCTGGTAACAACATATCTTTCGATCTTGTTGGGATCATCAACACTGCGAACTTCCGAAGTATCTGCAGACCCCTGGGTAAGTTGTTCTATTTCAGTCAATTGCATTGGAGTCGTAAAGCGATCGTCCTGGAACGCCGTTACTTCGCCGCTATTGACAGCCCTTAACAGCATATTGACAAACAACTGGCTGCCGTTATCGTCCGTGGCCTCGTAGCGGAAGGTCTGGTTCAGCTTCTCGCGGAGATCCAGCTCGCGCCAGACTTTTTCAGCATAAAGGGCATCATCCCAGCGCAGGTGCTCATACGGCAACGGCATACGGTCATTCAGGCCGCTTTTATCGAAGGCATTGTCATTTCTCAATGACGGCTTCGCAGCGTTATCGGATTCATTGCTGGTAGTATCCACGACAATGGGAACGCCTGCATAGGGGTTATAGGTGGACTGCTGCGTTTGTGTCCCGGTAGGCTGCTGGGTAGTAGGCTGCTGCTGCGTATTATTGCGGTTCCTGCTCGTACGCTGGGCTGCAGCATCCATGGTAACTGTCGCCAGCACCACTGCCAAAACACCAAACTTTATAAATCGGCTGTTCATATTCAGGTTATTTGATATAATATACTAACGACGGTAACTTATAGCTTCTTCCATCCTCACCGGTTGCCCGTATATTATCGATATATACCGTTTTCCCGGCTTTGACCTGCCTCAGTACGTTCTGGGCCTGGCCGCTGGCGCCCCAGGTATTTCCTGAAACGTTCGCCTCGATGATATCGCCTTCGTCACTGTCCGTACTCAAAACGAAAGAAGTCACGGTATATTTTAAATCAAAAGGAAAATCTTTGATATAAGCACCAACACCCGCCTGGGACTTAAAGGCACCGGCGTTCACATTGTCACCCGAGGCATATCCACCGACCGTACCAACCGGGGTTGGGATCCTGCGGATACGGAACTGGGAGCGACCTGCGAGCTTTCCATCCACCATCACCGAAATGTGGCAAACATCACCCGAGGTAACATATGCGTTATATTTTCCTGCAGCGGTTTTATCCAGGCGGCCTCCGCCTCCTTCGATCGATACCTTAATCTTATCATCACCACCACCACTGGCGGCTACTGTGATCGGGTTGGCGATACCCATATACAGTACGTTCATCTTATCGAGAGCGATCGACGCGTTGGACTGGCCAACCGTGTACTCGACCACTTTGCTGATGGACTGGGGCTTACCTTCCTGGTCAACATAGCTGATGTTGACGGGGATCCTGTGTGCGCCAAGGCTTCCGCCCTGGACTTTCAAACGGGCAGCACCGTCTTCACCAAGGGCAACGTTCTGGCCATTGATGCTGATCTGGGGCTTGGCAGCCTTACTGAAGGCACCAACACCGGCCATCACCTCAACCTCCTGGCCGGGCATCACATAATTCGAGCTCTGGCCAACAATGGCCGTGTAGGTATCAAATCTTACAACCACCTTACCCACCTGCTCATGCAGGAAGGCAACCACGCGGTTTTCCGAAGTTTTTACATCGTTCTGAAACTTTCTCAGCATGGCCATGGCAGCAACCGTTGGAACCATGTAGAAATAAGCTTCTTCCCACGACTTATTCGCTTTTGTTAGCGTAACAGGCTTGGTGACATCCACCTGCAGGGTTTTTGAAAACTCCTGGGCAAGGATCGGGTCTATTTCCAGCAACTGCTTCTTGTAATTTTCCAGCTTGTCACGGAGTTTTTTACCCTCACCCTGCTTTACCATGATGTTGGTGGCAATATCCTGGTTGTCTTCCTTGAAAGTGGAATCACCACCCTTCTTTGCAGGATCAAAGCCAGCCTCCTTGTGGATCCGGGTGCGGAGCTGGTCAATATAATTATACATTTCGATCGAAAGCTCGTTTGCACGCTTTGCTTTCGGATACCAGATTTCCGCCTTGGCCCTTGTGGTACCATCTGCCAGCTTGTCTTCAAAAGACTTCATGATGGTTTCAGTGGAATTGGTAATGGTCGTGTTTGTTTTATTAAGACTGCTGTCAACAGTCTTGAAGGCATTCAGGATCTCCGCTGATACGTTCAGTGCCAACAGTGCTGTTAACACGAGGTACATCAGGTTGATCATTTTTTGCCGTGGCTCTTTAGGTAGTGCCATAAAGGTTCAGGTATTTTAGACGCTTAAGTAATGGTTTTCCGGTTATACGATGCTGCTGATTATCTGCCCTGCATGGCGCTCAGCATGTTACCGTAAATATTATTCAGGCGGCCAAGATTATTTGCCAGGTTGGCAACCTGCTCCTGAACGCGCTTGGCATCATCTGCTGTACCGGTCATCACGGTTGATGCCTCGGCAAGCTTGCCATAGAATGTATTCAGGGCTTTCAGGTGGTTGTTGCTTTCCTGTAATTCCAGTTCATAAATAGTGTTGAGGGAAGACAGGTTCTTTGTCAGCACCTGCACCTGCTCGTGGAACACGCGCGCACTGTCAGAAGCCTGGTTAAAGGCACCAACAGAGCTGGCTGCATTTACATATGCGTCCTTTACGGCAGACAGGGCGGTAGTAACCTCTCTTGTCCTTTCAGTATAATCACCGGTGGTAGCAACGATGTCGGAAATATCGTTCATGTTGCTGATGGTGACATTCAGTTTTTTGAAGCCTTCACTCAGGCGGTTCAGGTTAGCCGGGGTGATATCTGCTTCCAGCAGCGCTTTATCCATAGAGCTCAGCACTCTTCCTTCAGGACCTGCGTCAACGATGGTCTCATCACGGTGAGAACCGTCCTTTACCGTCGGGAACACCAGGTACAGGATACCATAGAGGGTAAAGATGATAGCTTCCGTTGTCAGACCGATCCACAGCCAGGTTTCAGCGTCCGGGGCGTGAATGATTTTTCTGAGGGCACCCCAGATTACCAGGGCGGCACCAAATGATACGGCTACGTCGACGTATTTACTTACTTTAGGAGGAATAGCTGCTGCCATAAAACTTCGATTTTAAAAGAATGGTTGGTTATAAGAATTGAAAGATTACTACAATAAAATATTAAGAGGTCGCAAATAACCCCTGGTACAACCTGTGTACTCCAGATTATTTGCGACGTCCTGATTGTGCCGGCAAATCGATCACCGTGCGGAAGCCAATGTATGACTTGGTAGAATCCTGGTACTCGTATGTCCTGGATCCGGTCTGCAGGTAATATCCTACATCTTTCCAGCTACCGCCACGGATGACCTTGCGCTTCATTTTGGGAGGATCAGAATCCTTTGCATTCCAGCGAACATCCGGGTTCATATCATGCTGGAACGTGTAAGATCCTTCGTAATAGATCGATGACGTCCACTCGGCTACGTTTCCGCTCATGCAGTACAGTCCGAAATCGTTCGGCCAGTAGGCATCGGCACGCACCGTATAGAAACCACCGTCTTCGGGATAGTTACCACGGCCGGGCTTGAAGTTCGCCAGCAGACATCCTTTTTTATTTCTCAGGTAGTAGTTACCCCACGGGAACATCGACTGGGAACGGCCACCCCTTGCTGCGTACTCCCACTGTGCCTCTGTCGGCAGGCGGAAATCAGACTCCTGGGCTCTTTTCTTGGAATCCAGCCAGGAATTCAGGTAGTGCGTCCTCCAGGTACAGAAGGCCTCAGCCATCTTCCAGTTCACACCTACAACCGGGTAGTTACCGAATGCAGGATGCGCGAAGTACCTTTTGGTCATCGGCTCGTTATAAGAATATGAGAAGTCGCGGATCCACACCAAGGTGTCCGGGTAGATCTTCACGTCAGCCTTTACAATGAATTGAGAACGGGCCTTGCCGGCATTTTCCCTTTTTGCTGCTTCCTTCAGGTCGAAGGTCTCGGAATGGTACACCAGCTTGGAGGCGTCGATTTCCTTTTTGCCGAAGATGCGATCATCCGGCGCCAGGATCATGTCGTTCAGCTGCTCAACGATCTTGGGATCGTTCCACTTGATGGTCCGAACCTTTGCCCAGTCAACATGCTCATTACCATCAGCGTCAGCCTTTACATACGGCTGTCCCAGCTTACGGGCTGCGATCGAGTCGCGCACCCAGTAAACAAACTGGCGGTATTCGTTGTTGGTGATCTCAGTGGCGTCCATCCAGAATCCGCTGATGGATACCGAACGGTTGCGGGCACTGTAGGCATAAGCAGGATCTTCGTCGCTTGGACCCATATGGAAAGTACCTTGTGGTATGTACACCATGCCCGGGGGCTTCGGCAGTACGTACTTGTTGCCTGGCGAAATTCCATGCAGCTGTCCGTCATTTGGTACATAGCCGCCTTTGTTTTTGCTGGATCCGCAGCTTGCGAGCACCAATGCTGCAAGGGCGAACATAGTGTAGTAATGGTTTTTCATTTTCATACACGAGGGTATTGGGCAAATATAACGTTTTGATAGTAACGGTTGCACAAGGTTAAAATTAATTTTTCTCATTTCCAAGCGGCCAAAATGTTTTAGGCGTACAAACAAAAACGGCTTTTTCTAACTGTTATTGTACGTGTTAAAAAATATTCGTTTTAAAGGATACCCAGTAAGTCCGGTATCGTAAATACCGGCTTTTGGCATGCGTAGTTTTGGCATAAGTAGATGCGGATTTCTCCAGTTTCAGGCTTGTCAGCCAGTAGCGGATACTGCTTCATCGGTTTCTCAGAAGCGAGGGCTAATTTATGGGAAATAAAATTACCAAGTAGTTTTTCCAGGAAAATTTTCCAGTCCCTGCCAATGATTGCGATCTCCGAGGTGCCCCGTGTCAGCTCGTACAACAATGATAGCCAGACGCCGAAAGATGTCGGGAATCGTACGATCACCTCCCCCATGGATTGCACCATCGCGGCCGCCCGCTCCCGCCAGTCGGCCCGGTCAAACACAATGGCAAGGCGGTGAAGGCTGGCAGCCATTACCGCGTTACCCGAAGGCGTCGCACCGTCGTAGATCTCCTGTTTCCGGATCGGCACATCGTCCTGGTTCTCATGGGTATAGAAGAAAAATGGCGTTCCATCGTCGGCAAAGCCCGCGATGGCCTCCCCTGCCAGGTCTTCCGCCTGCTCCAGCCAGTCCAATTCACCGGTAGCCTGGGCCAGCTCCAACAGGGTGGCAATCAGGTAGCTATAGTCGTCCAGGAAGGCCGGTTGCGTAGCCCGTCCCGCCTTCCAGGTATGTTTCATGCGCCCGTCGTTCCGGAACGTCTGCAGCAGGAACGAAACATTCCGGCGGGCCGTCTCCAGGTAATTCCTGTTACCCGTTGCTTCCCAAGCTTTTATGAACGCCTGGCTCATGAGCGCATTCCACCCGAGGATGATCTTGTCGTCCAGTTGCGGGCGAATCCGGCCTGATCTCCGCTCCAGGAGCAGTTTTTTTCCAATTTGTATGATTTCCCGCAGCCGGGCCTCACTGATTCCCCTTAGCGCGGCAAACGCCTTTCCCGGCTTTTTTACCCGCAGGATGTTGTGCCCCTCCCAGTTTCCACCGGGTGTGATGTCGAAATAGTCGCAAAAAATATCCGCATCGGCACCCAGGATCCCGGTTACTTCATCGTATGACCACACATAAAATTTACCTTCCGCGCCCTCGCTGTCGGCATCCAGGGCGCTGAAAAAACCTCCGGATTCGTGCGTCATTTCCCGCCGGGTGAATTCCAGGGTCTCGTGGATCACCTCCAGGTAGGCTTCATCCCTCGTCAGCTTGTAGGCGTCGGACAATGTGATGACCATCAGCGCATTGTCATAAAGCATCTTTTCAAAGTGGGGTACCAGCCATTCGGTATCGGTTGCATAGCGGGCAAAGCCGCCGCCGACGTGGTCATAGATCCCGCCCCGGATCATCCTGTCCAGTGTCAGACATGCCTGCTGCAGCGCCTCCTGGTCCTTTGTAAGGTGGGCATAATGCAGGAGAAAATTGATGGTAAAGGTCTGGGGAAACTTGGGCGCCTGCCCGAAACCGCCCCATTCCCGGTCGGCTGTCTTCATGATATTGGCAAAGGCATCATCAATAGCCGCCTGGGTAAACAGGCCTTCCGCATTGGCCGTGTTCCGGCCTGTTGCGTTTGCCGTCCTGATATGTTCCATCAGCCGAGTTGCCTGTTCCTCCAGGTCTTCGCGACTGTTCCTGTAGGCCTGGTCAATAGCAAGCAGCACTTCCTTCCACGATGCCCGGTTGAAAGCCCGCGTAGGCGGAAAATATGTACCGCCATAAAATGCTTTTTTTTCCGGCGTGAGGAACACGTTCAGCGGCCAGCCGCCGCTCCCGGAGATCGCCTGCACGGCATCCATGTAAATGTGGTCCACGTCGGGGCGTTCCTCCCGGTCCACCTTGATGTTGACGAAATGCTCGTTCATGATCGCGGCTACAGAGGCGTCCTCGAAGCTTTCGCGTTC
>DASUVB010000127.1:0-3889 GCA_036373835.1 Flavisolibacter sp.
ACAAAGCCACTGCAGTCCACGCCCATAAATGTTTTACCACCCCACAGGTAGGGAGCGTTCAGCCACGCCTGGATCAGTCGCCGGAGAAGGTCTTCATCAAATGCCTGGCCGGCGGTCCGAAATGTACCATGGTACTTATGACGCTCGTCCCAGAGCAGCCGTGTTTCCTCGTCATAACCGGTAAGAAATGAACCCATCGGCGCATTCACCAGCTGGTCGGGTAGCGTCACGGGGTTGACAAGGCCGGAAGCAACATAGCGGCAGGAAGCGGTGGCCGTATCAACAGGCGCCTCTTCGATCATATGTTCGGTCACCCAGCCGGGGTAATCATCCGCAAGACTCCTGATGTGCAGCCATTCCTGTTGCTGGTCCAGCACTTCAACGCATTCACCGAACAACAGTTGGTTGACCATTTCGTTGCGGTGGCCCGGTTCTTTTCGCGCCGGCGCCGCTGCCACTGTACAAATACCATACTTCATGACACGGGGATATTGTGCAAATTTGCATTGTTTGCATCTAATGTGTATGCCGTTGGGCGGATCAAAAAAGTGAACCTCGGGTGAACAGCAACCGTTACGAACATATCAGCGACGCGCAGCTGCTGGAACTGTACCATGCGGATAAGAATCCCGAATGGATCGGCGTGCTGCTGGAACGGTATACCCTGCTGCTGCTGGGTGTGTGCATGAAATACATGAAGGATGAAAATGACGCACGCGACTGTGTACAACAGATCTTCCTGAAGGTGCTGACCGAGCTGTCAAAGTATCGCGTGGAATATTTTAAATCGTGGCTGTATATGGTTGCAAAGAATCACTGCCTCATGCGGCTGCGCGACAAAGGAAGCCGGCACGTTCAGTCGGTTCCCGACAATCACCAGGCACCACCGGATACAGATAAGAATGACCTGCTTGAGTCTGAAGTAACCTATACACTGCTGGAAGAGGCTATAAATGAACTTAGCTCCGAGCAGCAGCAATGTGTAATTTTGTTTTACCTGAAAAAGAACAGCTACCAGCAGGTGGCGGAAAAAACGGGGTACAGCCTGTTGCAGGTAAAAAGCTACATACAGAACGGCAAAAGGAACCTGAGGATCATTCTTGAAAAAAAATTAAAAGAACGCAGGATGCGCAGCTGATGGATCAAAAACTGAAGGACATATTATCCAGTCTGACACCGGGGGTGGACCAGGAAACGCTGCTGCATTACCTGCAGGGAAAACTTACGGCAGAAGAGCAGCACGAAGTGGAAAAGTCGCTCGCCTCGGGCGAGTTTGAATCAGAAGCTATGGAAGGCCTTCAGCAATTCAGCAACACGACAAAACTGACGCTTCTTGTGGACCAGTTGAACAGGGACCTGCGCAAACGTACCGACCGCAAAAGGCGCATGCGGGAAAAGCTTCGGCTGAAGCCCGATCCCTGGCTCCTCGTCGCGGTGATCCTGGTCCTGCTGCTCGCGGTGATCAGCTATGTCATCATTCACCGCGCTACACAGCATTGATCACTGGTATTGAATGTAGATTGGCTTCGGCTTCAGCGCCAGTATCTCTGGCCGTGTCATCAATGCAGGCTGTTTGGAATACTCTGTGTCGTTCACGTAAAACAGCTTGAAACCTGTGAACTGTACAGGTTCGGCGAAGATCCAGTGCCGGTACGTTCCTTTCTTCAGCTCTGTCGGTCCCCAGCCGTCCATATCCATAATGATCTGCAGCTCGGGATGCAATTTGATGTTCTTCGCATTGGTGACCATACCCTTTGTGAAACGGTGGATCATGAACATTTTCGGAGGAAGGTTGTTCTTACGCACCAGGCCTGCCAGGTAATTGGTAACCCAGTTGATGTCCTCGGCATCCACTGAGCCGATGACGCTTCCGGGCTTTTTATTTCCCTTGCGCTGCATGGCAAATTCCGGATCGATCCCGAGGTGCACATTTGGCATCGACAGGTACTTTTCAAGCAGCGGAATCTCGTCCTGCAGGGTACTGAGCCCCACCTGGATATCAACGAAAACGATCCCGTTGATCTCTTTTGCCCAGTTGAGCATCGTATCGATCTGGTGATGGGGCATGCGGTAGCGATACTTTCCATCCTTCCCGGGTGCACCCTGTGCGGTTACGCAGATGTAATGCAGCGCGGGTATCGCCTTGATCATGCTGTCTGCATCACTCCATTTTTTTACTTCGTCCATGAGGCGCGGGATCATTTCCTTCTTCGGCCATTTCCCCAGCGCCCCCATCCGGTTCGAGTACAGGTTGCCGTAATACGCCACTACGCGATTGAATGGGAGGATCGCCCCCGGGAGCGGCAGTGGTGCGTTCTTAACCGGCCAGCGACCCGTAGTATCACCATTGGCCAGGTATTGCATTAACTGCTGGTATTTGGCTGTATCGAGTGTATTACCGGTTGCCTGGGCTGTCTTCGCGCCCTGTGCATCTTTTGTGTTCTGCGTATCACCGGCTACCCTGGATTGTGCGGCATCGTTGTTACAGGCTACGGCCAGGAAAAAAAGGGGGAAGAAGAAACAGTTTTTCATATCACCTAATTGCGCCGAAGATATTTAAACTCAATTCATAATTAAAAAAAATTCAATAGTGGCATGCGTTTTTCGGCTGTAAAAGAAAAGCTATGGAAGAGAATAAAAACATACGGAACCAGCCGGCGGAAAAAGGACCGGGGAATGATCCAAACCTGAGGGACCAGACAGCAAGCCAGCCGGGTGCGCAGACCATCAGTTCATCGGAAACAGATGAATCCAATGAACAGCTCACACGTACTGCTTCGGAGAATTTCAGGGAAACAACAAAAGACGAACATGCAGATGCCGTCTTTGATGATGAATAATACTCAAAACGCCTGAACCGTATCCAGGCGTTTTGGTCTCCATCAGATTTCGCTTTCGCTGTTACCGTTCTTGCGGCTGCGGCGACTGCCAGAGCTTTGACCGCCCCTGCGACCGATCTCGCTCATGTGGTCGCGATTCTGGCTAACGATCTGGCCACCCTTGCGGCCTGCCTGGCGGGCCTCTTCACTGTTCCATTCGTGGGCTACTCCCTGCTTGTGGGCGGCACGTCCGCCTTCACTGGCAATTTGGCGTTGTCTTTCGCGGTCCATGGCAGCAAAGCCCCTGTTGGAACGACCATTACTCCGGTTGCCTGAGGCGCTACCCGGCTCCTGGGATCCTGTCCTTTGAATGTCGCTGTTATTAAAGCTGTCCATTCCAGTATTTTCCCGGTCCTGCCCCTGTTGGTTTTCTTGTTGTCCTCTTTCGATCATAACACACTATTTTTTAAAAGGTTAATGATTGTGTTGAGTAGGTGTTGCAACAAAAACATGCCCGGCTTTTTTTAAGCGGGATCAGCCGGTTGCAGGGTCAATTTTGGTAAAAAATTCACCATATTGAGCAATAACATGGATAGGTGCTGCTTATCCCCGTCTTATAGTGAATGCCGGGAGTGGGCTGTCCGGCATCTTTGTTACCAGCACTTCGCGCACTACAGCATTCGGCGGACCTTTGCGGCACCAGGCGGTCAACTGCTCCAGGAGCGCGTCTTCGCCCGATGCCATGATCTCCACATCACCGTTGTCCGTGTTGCGCACCCAGCCCCTGATACCCATAGATGCGGCAACATCCCGCGCCGTCGCGCGGAAAAAAACGCCCTGCACCTTCCCTTTTACCAGTATTTGAATCGTCGCCATCGTTATAAAAATCCTGCAGCAAAAGCATCATGCCACGTAGAGGGAGAAATGAGACGGGAGTCTGGAGACGGGAGACAGGAGACGGGAGACGGGAGACGGGAGACGGGAAACGGGAGATGGGAGCCGGGACATGTGACAATGAGGCAATGTGCGAATGTGTCAATTGCAGGTGATTCCCGGCAAAGCCAACTGCG
>DASUVB010000128.1:0-5063 GCA_036373835.1 Flavisolibacter sp.
GAAATGTGGCGCATCACAGTGCCGCGCTGACGCTGGCGGAGCTGTTCGCGCTGGTAGCACGTGTGCTTGCACCCGGCGGCACTTTCTTCCTGCTGCTGCCCGCCACCCGCCTGAAAGATGCCGCGGAAGCGGGCATTGCCCATTCGCTTTTTATACACAAGGTGATCCATGTACGGCAGTCCGTACTGCACGATCCTTTTCGCGTGATGATCCGGGGCGGGCGTATGCCTGGCGATACAGAAACGACGGAGATGGCTGTTTGGGATGCACAACAGGAATACACGCCGGAATTCACAGGGCTGCTGAAGGAGTACTACCTGTATCTCTGAGCCTCCTTACAAATGCGCGGAAGGAGTTCCCTTTGCATAGTCTTCGAGGTAGCTGAATTTTTCGGTAAGCATTCCTCCTTCGACGATGGTCGCGTTCCTGATCACGTCCGAGGATGCGCCGAAAAGATCCGGGAGGATGTATTTGATCAGCTGCTCACCAAAGTACCGGGAGGCGTCCCTTGGCAATTCGTTCGGAAGGTTTCCCACCGCCATTACATCTACACTGCCCTGCTGATAGGGTGGCGTTTTGTGGTATTGTTGCCGGTCCACGCCATATACCGGGTCCTCGATGGTCTGGTCGCCGAGGTTTATCGGTACGGACCCGTTGGCATCATCGGTAATGTCTGCAATGACGCTGATGCGGAACCAGGGCTCTGACACCGCTTTAATTGTGAAAAGCCGCGGCATCTCCACATCCCAGTAGATGCCATTCATCAGGATGTCGGTATGCGGGATATAATTTTCAAACAGGCATTCATAATCGCCGGGACGCTCATGGAAGTCTTCGCGGTTGTAGGTGCTGTTGTCCCTGCGGCGGTACAGGTCGGAACCCTTTAACTGCACGTACACAGGGTAAGTGAATGATCGCTGCACATATTCCTCCTTTTCCACCTCGATCACGCCCATCAGGTTCATGATCTCCAGCACGCCATGCGCCACGCGCCCCGAGCCGGTCACCGCGATCTTGACATTGGGCAGCTTCAGCCCGAAATAACTATGAATGAGCTGCCTGAAATCCTTTTGCCGGTACACACGCTGCAGATCATACAAACCGGTACGTTTCCCATAAGCCATGATGCCATTGTGCGCACCCACGACCCCTGCGAAAAATCCAAACCCGATGATACGCTGACCATCCTCATGCTCCATGCATTCGTAGTCAACCAGGGTGCATTGTTTTTCGATGATGGCCTGCAGCAGCTTCTGGTTGTAGGGCTGCTTTTTGCGGGTATGTGAAAAGAAGAGGTAGGTTTTTCCATGCACGAGGTCGGCCACGGGAACTTCCTTGATACCAAAAAGGATATCACAGTTTGAAATATCGTCAACGACCTGCAACCCATGTCGCCGGTATTCTTCATCGCTGAAACACCTTGTATCTGAATGCTGCACCACAATTGAGACGTGGGGGTATTTTTCGCGCAGCCAGGCACATTGCTCCGGCGTCAGCGCCACCCGGTTGTCCGGTGGAAATTTTCCTTCCTTCAGCAGCCCAACGGTAATCATAGAACCGGTATTTTTTGACAGTAAAATAACAACAAAACAACCGTTAAATCGGTTTGCACGTTTTATTATGAGTACATTTGAAACACCGTAATTCTGATCTATGAGACCAATTTTTGTCGCGGCCATTATCCTCATTTCCGTTGTGGCATTTGTTGCCTGCAGACGAGATCCCGCGGTACAGGATCCCGGCGGAAATACTACAGGATTTTCTTACCCTGATTCCACATATTACCTGAAGTCCGACACGTATTCAATACCTGTTACCAACAACAAAACGGGGACCTACGCGGTATTCCCGCAGGAAGGACTGGAAGTGCATCCTACAACAGGATTGATTACCATTCGCAATAACGACATCGCGGGGCCGACAACCGAGACAGGATTACGGTACCGCATCACTTTTACGCCCAGCGGTGGCGGAGCTCCCGAGGTACGCTACATCAACATCGGCGGCATCAACTATACAGACGTGATCTTTTATACCTCGGACGCCTCTGCAAAGATCCGACCGATCTATAACAGCAACCGCAACCTGTCGCTGCCCGCAGCAACGTTCAGCGCACGGAGGGAAGGTGGTACGGAGCCCTGCCCGATCAACCCGGTCACCGGCGAGATCGACATGAAGGAAGTGCTCAGCAGCAATTTCCTCCGCGAAACGCAAAGCCAGGAAGAGCGAAACGTTATTGTTACCTATACCCTGGATGACGCGAGCAATAAGATCCAGCAAAACGTGCTGGTGCGGCTGTACTGGTACGAGAACAGCACACGGCTGGCCCAGGACGGCAACCTGCCCAAGGATATTGCTTCCAATGCTGCGCAGGTGCTCATGGTCGGCGAACCCGATCCTCCCATGGCGACGCTGCAGCAATTCAAGCCCCGGCCACCCTGCATTGTCATAGTGGGGGATTAATATGCACCGGAAATCACTACTGTGTTACGTTAGTATATTCCTTTCAGTTTTTCTTTTTCATGCTCCTTCCGTATCGCAGCATAACCGCGATCTTATTGCATCTTACGAAGCCGCTGAAAAATTTTATGACAGGGCGACTGCTCTTTCAAAATCGGCAGACTACGATGAAAAGCTGGAAGAAGATTACAACCGCAGGGCACTGGCCGGCTTCCGCGGACTTGTTCAGAAGATCCCTGCCGGTCCCGCATACGATTCCATACGGTACTTTACGTTCTTCAGGATCGCTGAGCTGGAACACTATTTCGAAAATTACCAGGAAGCCCTCGCACATTACAAGCTGGCGATACGAACCAAACAACAAAGCAGCCTGGCTGATTCACTTTTATTCACGCCTTACCTGTATGCCGGCAACCTTTTTTACCAGATGAACCAGTTTGATACTGCAGCCTTTTATTTCCAGCAGGCGGAGCGCGTACAGGCACTTTACAGGACGCCGTTGCAGGAAACCGAACGACTGTATAATGTGCTGGGTGTGCTGAATTATGAAAAGGGCGATTACCGGCATGCCCGTAATTACTTTTTAAAGGCGATTGAAGTGCTGCAGCCATCACATCCTTTCTACCGCGAGCTGTATACCAATTACCACATCAACCTCGCGCAGGTATATTTCAGGCTGGAGGATTATGACGAAGCCAATACCATTTACCAGAAACTGCTGGCGCTTCCATACAGGACACCCTACCAGAACGAGATCTTCCATAACATCGGGACGATCAATTTATACCTCGGCGCAGCAGCAAAAGCACTAACGTATTTCAGGAGCATCTCCTACCCGGAAGGTTCCAAAAGCCTGATCCGTCTGTACAACAATATGGGCACAGCTTTTATAAACCTCGGCCATCCTGATTCTGCAAGGTGGTACCTGCAAAAAGCCACTGATGTCCACCACGCACTGGGTCGCCAGACAGACCAGGCTGCGCATGGTCTCACGCTTAAAATACGGGGTGACCTGGAGGCCGGCACAGGAAACCCCCATGCCGCATTGAAGTACTACCAGGGCGCAATACAGGCCTTCTACCCGGCTTATGCGGATACCTCGATTACCGCTAATCCTTCCAAATTCTCTGGGATCTTTTCTTTCCTGAACCTTTTCAATGTGCTGGTGGCAAAGGCGGAGGCTTTCCAGCTTTTATTTGAAAAAGAAAATGCGGTATCGTGGGCACAGCAGGAACTGGCTGCATATACTTCAGCATTCGACCTGCTGTCATACGTGGAATCTACCTACAACAGCGACGACGCACGGCTCCTGTTGAACAGGACGCGTTACGTGGTGCACCACCGTCCCATCGAAGTTGCCTTCCGGCTATTCGTGCTTACAAAAGACCGGCAATACCTTGAAGATGTTTATCGCTTTGACCAGCAGAACAAAGCCTCCATTCTTTCTTTCAAACAACTGACGGACCAGCTGGCCCCCGCGAATTCACCGCTTACGGAACAGGAGCGCCAGCTGAAAACCTCGATCACCAGGCTTTCCCTGCGGGCATCGCAGCAGGCTGACTCCACCGCCCTCGCCGACATCCGCAGGCAGGTGCGCGACCTCGAGATCCGGCTTGAAAAAGTCCAGGATCGGATCGCATCATCAACAGAAGTTGCGCCAAACCGCGTTCCCCGCATACAACAGGTGCAGGAGATGCTGGATGATGAAACGGCAATAGTTTCATACCACCTGTCACAAAGGGACATCACCATTTTTACTATTACGGGCGACGATTTCCACGCGGAGCAACGACCCCTGCCCGGAGCTTTCGCTGACCAGGTGAACGCCTACGTGGCAGGACTCCGGGAAAGCAACCAGGAGGTAGTATCTGCTGCAGGCAGGCATCTTCACAGCCTGCTGATACCGGACCTGGACAGGGATGCCCGGCGCCTCATCATTGTACCGGACGATGAACTGAATTACCTGCCGTTTGAGGCGCTGCAGGATAGTGCCGGGAAATTCCTGGTTGCTAAATACTCCGTGCAATACCAGTACTCCACCTCGCTGCTGCGACGCCAGGATAAGGACTTCAATGCACACCAGACCCTCTCGTTTGCGCCATTTACGAAAGGAGCCCCGACAGATACCGCGTTGGAATTTTCCACGCTACCGAACTCGCTGCAGGAAATCAGGGAGCTTGATGGAAAGGTATTCGCCGGAACAAGCGCCACCAAGAAAAATTTCATGGACCATTTTGGAAAATTCCCGGTGCTTCACCTGGCCACGCATGCCGTTGCAGGTGCCGGCGAGGGACAATCCTTTATCAGTTTTTCCCCTGCACAAAGGCGTGAGGATTTCCTGCTACATACCAGCGAGATCTATAACATTCCTTTGCAGAATAACGAGCTGGTGATCCTGAGTGCATGTGAAACCGGTGCAGGAAGGCTGGTACGCGGCGAAGGAATCCTGAGCCTCAGCAGGGCGTTCTCATATGCAGGGTGCCCGAACGTGATCACTACATTATGGAAGGCCGATGATCTGTCCACGGCCTACATCATGAAAAAAATCCACCGGTATCTTGACGAACAATTTTCGCTGGATGAAGCAGTACGGCAGGCAAAGC
>DASUVB010000129.1:0-2749 GCA_036373835.1 Flavisolibacter sp.
TGAAGCAGATGACCCCGAGTTTTCATATTCAGTACTGTTTGAGATGTCCCTGTATGCCCTGAAGGATGTCCAGCGGATCGATTCGGCGCTGGCCGGAAATTTAAGGGAGCAGTGGCATCCACGCGTCCGGGACGACTTCCGGGAACTCAAAGAGTACCTGGAGCGTAACCGGAACACCATCGAACCTTTCATCAACCGTTTTTATGACAATTATCTCAAGATGAATGAACAGCCGAAGGGCTACCGCACCTATAACGAAGTGATTCGCTGGCTGATCGCTTACCGGAAGAAGTCGGGCGCGCTGCCATGAGTTACAGGTCCACGGTGGCTACCCAGGCCAGCGTGATGTCGTCAAACATCTGGTAAGTGAGTTCGAGCGGATGTTTTTTGTCGGAATAGAAAGTGGCCAGCAGCGAACCGGCGTCGGTGGAAGGAAATGACTCCAGCCGGATCTGTTCACTGAAATCTACCTGGCCATAGCTCCACCACTTAAAAACAGCTTCCTTGCACGACCACAACAATGTCAGCAAACGCAGCCGGTCTTCTGATCCATTATCCCGGACGCGCAACAGTTCTTCCGGGTGTAGGAATTTATGGCTGATGCGCTCCACTTTTTCAGAAGGGATCTCGATGTCGATCCCGACGCGCTCCCGCGTGCTGACGATGACCGCGGCGTACTGGCCGCAATGGGAGATGGAAAAATGATACGCTTCACCGGGAAGGTACGGCTTGCGCGTATCCGCAACCTGAATCAGCTCTACCGGGAACGCCGGGAACAGGTATTTCAACAGGAAGCGCCCCGCCAGGTGCTGCAGCCTTTTGTGAGGATGGGTGATGGTGCGGTGCACGGGAACATGCTCCAGGAAAAATGCCTCGGTTTCCCGGATCTCCCAGACGGCCAGCCGCGTTACTGCATCTATTTCCTTTTCAAAAACAACAGGCATGTGTGATTTTTATTACATTTCGGCCCGCCATGCATGCAAATCTAACGGACGAACCGATATGGCGACTTCCTTATGACTGGTATTATCGTGATATATGGGCTTGTGGTTGCGTGGTATATCTATAGCGACATTCTTGAAAAAAGAACAAGAAAACACAGGAATTATACCCAAAAGTGCCGGCCTCCTGCGTTGGATGCGGAGGATTTCGTGATCGATGGAAGGAAGGCGCCCATTTCGCGCACCGACATAGAAGAAATTCTCGATCGCCGGTACCCGTTTTTCAGGGGCCTGGCAGCCGAAGACAGGTCCCGCTTCCTGCTGCGCACGGAACGTTTTATGCGCGACAAGGTTTTTATCGTTAAGGATGATGAAGCTTTCCGCGAGATGCCCGTGCTGGTCAGCGCCTCCGCGGTGCACCTCACACTGGGAATGCGCGATTACAAGCTGCCGTTCTACCGGTACATCCGCATTTACCCGCAGGAATATTTTGCCGGGCATGGGTTCAGGGTCCTCGCGGGGAACGTTGAGGATAATACCATTACCGTGGCGTGGAATCATTTTCTCCAGGGTTTTCATGATCCGCGTGACGGCAGCAATGTGGGTCTGCACGAGATGAGCCACGCGCTTTATATCCAGAAAATGGTGATCGATGAGGATCATGCTCCGACATTTGGTGAAAGATACAGGGCGCTGATCACGGAATGCCGCACAGCATTCGACGCGGAAATGAAAGGCCATATCGACCTGTATTCCGATTACGCTACCACCGATATGCAGGAATTCTGGGCAGAGAGCGTGGAATTGTTTTTTGAAAAACCGGGACAGCTGCAATTGAAATATCCGGCCGTTTTCAGGGCCATGAAAGAACTCCTGAACCAGGACCCGCTGAATGCGGAACAACCGGTGCTGCACCATCCGCGATCTTTCCGACAAAGGATGCTGCGCTTGTCGCGGGCTTTTTTTGCGGGCCGGGTTTTCGGACCTGGAAAGGCGCAGCGGGCCTGATGCCTGTTGAAAAAAAGTGGACAGCTTTACGAAAATCACGGTTATTTTGCCCCCACTGCAACTGAATAACAATGATCCTTTCCGACACGCGCATCCTGGAAGAAATTGAAAAAGGTACCATTAAAATAGAACCGTACCGTCGCGACTGCCTCGGCAGCAACAGCTACGACGTACACCTCGGCCGCTACCTGGCAACTTACCGCGAACATATCCTGGATGCCCGGAAGCATAACGAGATCGAGCACTTCGAGATCCCGGAGGAAGGCTTTGTACTGTACCCGCACATTTTTTACCTCGGTGTCACCGAAGAATACACGGAAACACATGCGCACGTGCCCTTCCTTGAAGGAAAGTCCTCCACCGGCCGGCTGGGGATCGATATCCATGCGACTGCGGGGAAAGGCGATGTGGGCTTCTGCGGCAACTGGACGCTGGAGATCTCCGTGAAGCAACCGGTAAAAGTGTACCGGGGCATGCCGGTGGGCCAGCTGATCTATTTCCCTGTGGACGGTGAAATAGAGGTGAAGTACAACCAGAAAAAAAATGCCAAGTATGCCGGTCAGCACAACCGCCCTGTTGAGAGCATGATGTGGAAGAATGAATTTTAGAACTGCAGCGATTACTCCGCCAGTTCTCCTTCCGTATTTTCCAGCAAAGGGATATTACTTACCGAGGCGCCTGCTATTCCTTTGATCGATCCATACATGCCAGAAGTGCTGATGAGGACCCTGTCAAGCTGTTTTTCGCGTTCCTTCCAGATCTTCTCCATCTGCAGCCGTTCCCGCATGATGGAATTTTTA
>DASUVB010000130.1:0-4970 GCA_036373835.1 Flavisolibacter sp.
AGAATGGAGAATTGAGAATGGAGAATTGAGAATGGAGAATTGGGAATGGAGAATTGCTGCGCCGCGCAATTGCCACATTGCCGAATTGTCGAATTGCCACATTGTCGAATTGCCACATTGTCGAATTGCTACATTGTCACATTGCCGAATTGTCGAATTGTCAAATTAACTTCAACCGATGGTAGAAAAGCCAAAACTCCGCCTGTTCGATCTCACCATGATCGTCATCGGCCTGGTGATCGGGATGGGGATCTTCAGAACTGCCAGTGATGCCGCTCGTGCGGCACTCACCCCATCGGTCTATTTCGCGGCCTGGATCTTCGGCGGGATTATCGCATTATGTGGCGCGCTCACCTACGCGGAGATCGGCTCCCGCTACCCGGTTACCGGTGGCTATTACAAGATCTTTTCCTACGCCTACCATCCTTCCATAGCCTTTGCACTGAACTGCAGCATCCTGATATCGAACGCGGCAGCCATCTCCGGCGTTTCACTCATCGGCGCAAACTACATCATCAGCGTATTCAGTCCGGAGTCCCCGGCCTGGGCCATGCAGTCCATAGCCATAGGCGCCATTATTCTTTTTTACGGCGTTAACATGGCGGGGTTGAAAATGAGCGCGCAGACACAAAATATCCTGATGATCATTAAGATCCTGATGTTGCTGGTGCTCATAGCTGCGCTTTTCTTTCCTGGTGCGTACGCAACGGATAATGTTCCGCTTTTCCAGCCGGTGAATGCCGACTGGAAAACGATAGTCGGCTCATTTGGCATCACCCTGGTGGCGGTGTCCTTTACATATGGCGGCTACCAGCAGACGATCAACTTCGGCAGCGAAGTGGAGCAGCCGTCCCGCAACGTGCCGCGCGGCATTTTCATTGGCATAACTGTCATCCTGCTGCTGTATATCCTTGTCAACGTTTCTTACTTCAATATTGTAGGCTTTAATGAACTAAAGGGGAAGTCAGACATTCCAATAGCTTCAATGGTGGTGTCACGGATGTTCGGGGGTGAGGGCGCCGATGCGTTTTCACTGCTGCTGTTCCTGTCCGTGCTGGCGTATGTGAATGTATCGCTGCTGAGCAATCCCCGCGTCATGTACGCAATGAGCCAGGATGGTGTGCTCCCTGCAAAGTTCCAGAAGACCTCTGTGTCGAAGGGAGTATACACGGTATCCCTAACCGCATTTACAGCGATTGCCATTGTCGTGGTGTTTTTTGCCGAGACCTTCGACCGGATCCTGAGCTTCAGCATCTTCCTGGATTCTTTCGGCATGGCATTATCCGCCGCGACGATATTCATTCTCAGGCGGCGGACAAAGCACCTGGATGGAACAGGCATCTACAAAATGCGCCTGTTCCCGGTCCTTCCGCTGCTTTTCATACTTGCCTATGTGTTCGTATGCGGAAGCATCGTTGCCAGTTCTCCCAAGATCGCCCTCACGGGTGCCATCGTGATGGTCAGTTTCCTGGTTCTGTATTTCTTCATCAAAAGAAAATAAGTGGATATCTCTTACATCCTGAACGAGTACGCCGAGGACCGCGAGCACTATTACAACGCGGTCGCTCCCCCCATTATCCAGACCAGCAACTTCAGCTTCCGGAAAGTGGCCGACCTCCGGAAGGCGTTTGAAGATGAGATGGGCGGCTACCTGTACAGCCGGGGCATCAATCCCACCGTGGACATCCTCCGGAAAAAGCTCGCAGCCCTTGACGGCGCGGAGGATTGCCTGGTATTCAACAGCGGCGCAGCTGCGATCTTTGCATCCGTGCTGGCGTGTGTCAAGGCAGGCGATCATATCGTATCTGTCAGGCAGCCATATACGTGGGCGCAGAAAATGTTCGACGTGATCCTCCCGCGTTTTGGCGTTACAGCTACCTATGTTGACGGGACGGACATTGCGAACTTCGCAGCGGCACTCCAGCCAAGTACGGCGCTGATCTATCTCGAATCCCCGAACTCATGGGATTATGCCCTGCAGGACCTCCGCGCGGTTGCAGCTTTGGCCAGGGCTCGAAATATTTATACGGTTATTGATAACAGTTACTGCACCCCCCTGTACCAGCGGCCCCTGGATTACGGGATCGATGTGTCCATCCAGACCGCCACCAA
Organism: Flavisolibacter sp.; assembly: GCA_036373835.1. Taxonomy (GTDB): domain Bacteria; phylum Bacteroidota; class Bacteroidia; order Chitinophagales; family Chitinophagaceae; genus Flavisolibacter. The sequence goes on from DASUVB010000130.1 coordinate 2,113, forward strand.
ATATATCGGGGGGCACAGCGACACACTCGGGGGCGTGGTTTGCGGATCGCATTCCCTTATCAAAAGGATGTTTGACAGCGAGTACCTCACCATTGGCAGCGGGATCCAGCCGTTCAATGCGTGGCTGCTGATCCGGGGTTTGCGAAGCCTTCAGGCGCGCCTGGACCGTATTTCCGGCACCACGCGGAAGGTTGTGGACTTCCTGAGGGCGCATCCGTCAGTCGGGAGTGTCTTGTTCCCGATGGACCCATCGTTCCCGCAATATGAACTGGCCACGCGCCAGATGACGGGTGCCTGTGGCTTGTTCACTTTTACACTGAAGAACGGGACAGCGGAGCGCATTACCCGTTTCTGCGAGTCGCTGGAGCACATCATGATGGCGGTGAGCTGGGGCGGGCATGAATCGCTGGTGATCCCCAGGTGTGCAGGCATCGACCCGGCTGACTTTGACCCCGCAAACCCGGAGCACCAGCAGATCAGGATGTATACGGGACTTGAGGATCCCGGTTACCTTATTGCCGATATCAGCCGGTCATTGGATGCCATCTGATATAATTGATATTTTCGCGGATTGCAGATGAGCATGAAGAAGCAATTCAAATGGGCAGGACTGGCCGTCGCGACACTGGTGGTGGTATTTTTAATTGTAAAATATGCAACTGCGTCTCCCGCAGGAACAAAAGTGACAGCGCAGCCGGTGAAGCGTCGCACCATTGTCGAAACCGTGTCCGCTGCCGGTCGCATTTATCCGGAGAACGAGGTCAGGATCACTTCTGATGCTTCCGGTGAAATTACCGAGCTGCTGGTACAGGAAGGCGATAGTGTCCGTGCAGGGCAGGTGCTGGCGCGTATGAATTCCAGGAGCCCCTTTTTTCTACAGGGGCAGGGGTCACAGAAGCTCAATATCACGTCCCCGATCAGCGGCATCGTGTCGATGATCAGCGTCAGGAAAGGTGAAAGGGTGGTCGGGACGATGCAGATGGCGGGTACAGAGATCATGCGCATCGCGGACATGAGCCGGTTTGAAGTGCAGGTGGAAGTGGACGAGAACGACATCCTGAAAGTTCACCCGGGCGATTCGGCGAAAATCACGGTAGAAGCCTATAACAATAGGCGCTTCAGCGGCACAGTGCGCCAGATCTCCAGTGTGAGCCGGAATAACCCCCTCTCGATGACGGGTAGTGATCATACATCATACAGGGTGCACATAACACTGGATCCTGCTTCCTACGCGGCAATTTCAACCAACGCAAAAGGCGGGTTCATTTTCCGGCCGGGCATGAATGCCGACGCAGAGATCACGACGGACACACATGCAGGTGTGCTAAGCGTACCGATCAGCGCGGTGGCCGCACGGACGCCAGGAGATTCAACAGGCCGCACAGGTAAAAGTGACGCGCAGGATGATGAACCTGTATCCGCAACACTCGAGGAAGTAGTGTTTGTAATCACAGGCAGCAATACCGCCGAACGGCGCACAGTGAAGACCGGCATCCAGGATCTCCGATACTTTGAGATATTGGAAGGCTTGCGTGAAGGTGAGCAGGTCATTACGGGGCCAGCAGAGGAAGTTACGCGGAAGCTGGAGCAGGGACAAAAGGTTCGGATCGTTTCACCGGATAAATTGTTTTAACATGGAACAGGCTTTTAAAGCGGGTGTCATTGGTAATGGAAGCTGGGCAACGGCACTGGTTAAAATACTTACAGATAACGGTCAGCACGTGAACTGGTGGATCCGGAACCACTCCTCCATTGAATATATCCGCAGCAGGAAGCACAATCCAAACTACCTGAGCGCCGCCTATTTCGATACGTCGCTGCTGAACATGCAGGATGATATCAGGAGCGTAGTGGACAACTCGGACCTGCTGGTGCTGGCGGTTCCTTCCGCGTACATACAGGCAGCCCTGGAGCAACTGGACCCGGCTGCGCTTGCCAATAAGAAAATATTATCCGCGATCAAAGGACTCGTACCGGCGCACGACGTGCTGCTGAACGAATACCTTGCGGAACATTTCAGCATGCCGCTCGAAAACTATTTTGCCGTGCTGGGACCCTGTCATGCCGAAGAAGTGGCCGCTGAAAAATTATCTTACCTGACATTTTCCGGCATCGATGTAAATACCACGGAGATAATTGCTGCCATGTTCCGCACTTCTTACATCAATACCATCATCAACACCGACATCCTGGGCGTACAGTATGCGGCGGTGCTGAAGAACATCTATGCGCTTGGCGCCGGGATCGCGCACGGGCTGGATTATGGTGACAATTTCCTGAGCGTGTACATTGCCAACAGCGCCGATGAAATGGCCGGCTTCCTGCGGCGCGTGGGCGCGCAACACATGGTTGTTGGTGAACACAAGATGAAGGACCCGGTTACCCATAAAAAGGACATCAACTATGCCGCGTCGGTATACCTGGGCGACCTCCTGGTGACCTGCTATTCACTGTACAGCCGCAACCGAACATTTGGCAATATGATCGGCAAGGGCTATACCGTGCAGTCCGCGCAGCTTGAAATGAATATGGTAGCCGAAGGGTATTACGCCTCCCGCTGCATCTACAACATCAACAAAGCGATCGGGGGCGATATCCCTATCGCTGAAATGATCTATAAAATTCTCTGGGAGCGCATGCATCCCGCCATCGGGTTCAGCAAGATCGAGGAAGTGCTTGTCTGATTTTAAATTCTAAATTTTAAATTCTAAATGTTTGCATCATGTGATAAGAAGAAAATTCTGCACTACAGTAAGGTTCGCTTTGCGCGCCTTTGCGTATTCCTGGCGTCCTTTGCGTTACAGCCGTAACCTTACTAAATGTTGAATGTTGAATTTTGAATGTTGAATTTTACATTT
>DASUVB010000131.1:0-3617 GCA_036373835.1 Flavisolibacter sp.
TTGCCGGCTAAAAGACCGTCAAGCTTCCGCGCCCAGTTTCTGTTTCGTTTATACAGCAGCAGGTCCGTAAAGTTTGCAATGCCCATATCTTCCTTACGAGTGAGTTCATCCATCTTTTCCAATTGCTGGTTGCGGTATGCATCCGTCACCTCCCTGATCTCGGCACCGCCGTCGCCACCACTTTCGATCATTTTCAGCAGCTGCTTCGCCTGCAACTGGTAAGGAATGCTGTCAAATATGCTTAGCTGGTAGCCCACGGTTTCAAGGCCACTGATACCAATGTTGTTTTTCCGCGCTTCTTTCATCACCAGCTCCTCCATGGATATCATGGCATCGCATTCACGTCCCTGCATTTCGATGATCATGGAAGATGCCAGCATGGGTTTATAAGTTTCGAGCATGGCAAAAGGAATCAGCCCGTTCTTTTTGGTGAAAAATTCCTTTACCTTTTTGTATTCCTCTTCGGTAAGCAGATCCCGCAGCGTGGTATCGTTCCGCATTTTCATCTGGCCCATGGCACCGATCATTTCAAACATGTTGTCCATGTCCAGTTCCAGGAAAACCTTGTCGGCCCTGCCGATAGCGGCAACGAGACTGTCGCTCAGCGCTATGTCGTCGGCACAGATCATATGCATCGTGCCGAACAGGTAGGAAGGTTTTGCGAGATTTTTACCGGATATCCTCCATAACAGCGTATTCTCAGCATTTGTTTTGGGAGTATCCGCCTGGCCATAGGCAACCAGACCCGCGAAGGCAAGAAAGGTTAGCCACAGGGTTTTTTTCATGACAGCAAATTACAATATTACCCCCATGCTTTACCGGCCGGCTGACAATTTAACAAGGCCATTCAGCCATGAACAACAGCTTCATTCCCGTAGATCTGTCCTTTGAACTTCAGGGATGGCGACGAAACAAAGGGTCCCAGTCCCAGTTCGTTCCATTTTTCGTCCACGGCGCGGATGGTGGCATCATCCGATACAATGATATTCGGCCAGTCCCTCTGGAAATTATCGAACTCTTTCGTTTTGATGGTACCGTCGAGACCCATGCATGCATAATTGCGGTCCGGCCGCACGAGGGAGGGCCGCTCCACAAGGGTAGCATCACGCTTCGGATCCAGGTTGTTGCAGAATCGCCATAACGCAACGGTAAGGTCATTGGCGTCCACGGTATGCTCCACGTACAGGATCATTTTTACGGACTCCAGTTCCCGGAGACCGCAGATCTGCTCGTGCAGCTCACGGATGTGGCCTTTCCTGTTCTTTTCAACGGACAGCACCAGGACAGGAATACCATGTTCTGCCAGCGAAATGTTCACCTGCCGGATCTCGGGAAAGCGGTGCTGCAGGTCCACTGACCATTCAGAATGCTCCGGCCATCCGTTGCGGTCGTCCTGCTCTTCGCTGAATTTGGCGGTGCCGTCAATACACATTTTTCCTCCGAACCCCAGCTTGCTGCAGCTGTGGTCCAGCACGTCCATCGGGCCCTGGGAAAAATAGATATCCTGCGCAGGGTCCAGGTTATTAAAAACATATTTCGCGAGTGCCTGGTAATCCTGGATCTTCACCCCTTCATCGGCGATCACAAGTATTTTATTGAACATCATCTGGCCGGCGCCCCACATGGCGTTCATCACCTTCTGGCCCTGTCCCGCAAACTCTTTCCGGATTTGCGCGATGACGAGGTTATGAAAGACGCCTTCGACCGGCATGTCCATATCTATGATCTCCGGGATCATGGTCATCTTCATGGGCGCCAGGAAAATACGTTCCGTAGCCTTTCCCAGCCAGGCATCCTCCTGTGGCGGTATGCCAACGATCGTTGCCGGGTACACCGCATCCCGGCGATGGGTAATGCAGGTAATGTGAAACCGCGGGTACCAGTCGGGCAATGAATAATAACCGGTATGATCGCCGAAGGGACCTTCCCAGATCAGGTCATCGTTCGGATCCACATAGCCTTCGATCACAAAATCAGCATCGGCAGGTACTTCGATGTCGGGCTGCGTCATGCATTTCACCAGCTCCACGCGCCGCTTGCGCAGGAACCCGGCCAGCATGTATTCGTCCACATTTTCAGGAAGTGGTGCCGTAGCGGAATAGGCATACACGGGATCGCCGCCCAATGCCACTGCCACCGGCATTTTCTGTCCGAGCTTTTTGTATTCGCTGAAATGCTTTGCAGATACCTTATGGCGGTGCCAGTGCATTCCCGTAAGCTGCGGTCCGAAAACCTGCATACGGTACATGCCAACGTTCCGGGAATTCGTATTGGGGTCCTTGGTGTGAATAACGGGAAGTGTAACAAACGGTCCCCCGTCCTTTGGCCAGCACGTGATGACCGGCAGCTTCGTAATATCGGCATCCGGTCCCTGCAGCACTACCTGCTGGCACTCTCCGCGGCCGCTCTTTACCTTCGGCATCCAGCCTGCGAACTGGTTCAGCTTCGGAAGCAGCTTCAGCTTGTCTATGATACTTTCCTTCGGGGAAGCCAGCATTTTGAAAAGCTGTTCAATTTCCGAGGCCACATCATCAAGGCGCTCAACACCCAGGGCAATGCACATCCGCTTTTCACTGCCGTAGCCGTTCATCAGCACAGGAAAAGGATACCCGGTATTTTCGAACAGGAGCGCCTTGCCACCACCGGGCATCTTGGACACGCGGTCCGTGATCTCGGCCATTTCCAGCCTGGGATCTACATAAGTTTTGATTCGAACAAGTTCTCCTTCACGTTCAATCGCGTCTATGAAATGCCTGAAATTTTTAAAAGCCATGGGTCACAAAATTAGCGACCCGCAGGTAAGGAAAACCTAAAGTTTCACCTCGGGGCAGCCCAGGCGGTCTTTCTTCGTGGCACCGCCGAGCCTGTAAAAGATGTGCAGACCGGTGAAGTAATAATAGTCCTTGTATTTGGGACTGCCGCGCTGCGTCCCTTTGGGCGGGTAAAACGTATCGCCGCCCACTTCATCCGAGCGATAGGAAATATCGACGGCAACCGGTCCCCTGATGGCAAGCAGATCAGCTTCATCTGCATAATTGCCACTGACATCGTCCAGATAGTCGGTAAAAAGTTTTCGCAGACCAACCTCAGCCTGTAACAGTAGTCGTTCTGATACGGCGAATTTGATCCCGCCACCGAACGGAACTGCCAGTTGAGTCCGGTTATATTGGTTTGCATAGCCGCTGATCCCCTGGCCTTCGGTTCCCAGAGGCTGCAGGTATACGCGGTTGCCTGCCTGGTCGCGGGTGAATGGATCAAAGCGAAAAACAGCAGCGCCTCCAAATGCATACGGTGACCACCGTTTCAATTCCATATCGAGAAAGTTGATCTCGCCGACGAGGCTGAACTCGTAAATATTGGTCTGGAAATCCAGGTTGCGGTGGCGGAGCACATCTGATTCACTCAGGCTGTCGGCACCGGCTACGCGCGCAAAGCTGAGTCCTGCGCGCAGGCTGATCCGTTTGTTTATCTCGTAAGCTGCATGGACACCAACCACCGGCCGGGGGCTTTGGTACATCTCATCTACAAGATCGCCCTGGTAATTTGCAATGCCTCCGAAAATACCGATCCTGAGCTGCGCGTGGAGTGAAAGGACGGTGACGGAGAGAAAAGCCAGC
>DASUVB010000132.1:0-6619 GCA_036373835.1 Flavisolibacter sp.
CGTCTCCGTATTCACCTTGAACACATGATTCCGTGCTGACACGATGAACAGGTTGCCCTGGTCATCAGCGATCATGTCACCGCCAAACGATGTGCAGCGGTTGTGAATGGAAATGCCATTATTGGAAGCGTCGTCCACCAGTGTTCCCATTGAAGTAATGGACGGTGATTTACCGGTTGTGAAGCGGATAAAAGTGTTTGCGTCATTACTGATGGCATAGCCATCTCCGTCAGGACCGATGACCATCCTGGTGATGATCTTTCCTTCGTCATTATGCATGGTACCCAGCTTCGTGAACGGCTGGTCGGTGATGAAGTACACCTTCATTGTTCTCAGGTCGATGTAACGTAGCTGGTCAATGAACATTGGTGTAAAATACAGGCGGTGGTGCTTGCGGTCGTAGGCAGCAGCAGCTACACCCGTTCCAAACGGGATCTGCATCATATTGCCATAGCGGGCATCTGCCTGCAGCGCCAGTTGCTTCTTTGTAGTACCGTCAAAAATTTTGACGTTCTGGTCCGTTCCATTCAGCAATACATCAGAATACTGCCCGGTCCTCAGGTCCAGCTTGCGCAGTGCATTCCAGCCGGCACCCTCGATCGACAGGTCCGTGATCGCGTACGCGAAACGGTCGTTCTGGGCCTGTACGGAGGTGGTTGAAAAGGCAAGGGATGCAGAAAATAATACGAAGGGTAAAGCTCTTCTCATAACTGTTGATTTTCTGAATTGTTGATTTAAGTTACAACATTTTGATGCGGACCGGATGTTTTTTACACACGATCTTATGATTTTTTCCGGGGCGCATACACCGGTGGAAACACCGGGACCTGTTCCGTTTCTTCGGTCAGCGGAACGCATTCCTTCAGTGTATCAGCGCATTGGGCGGGCAGTTGCTGGTACAACCGCGTACCTTCCGATTTCCAGGCTATCATCTCATCACTTACCTGCCGGATGACCTTCGCCGGGTTACCGACGACCATCGAGCGCGGCGGTATCTTTTCTCCCTGGCGCACAAAAGCCAGCGCTCCGACGATGCTTTCGTCTCCGATCTCGGTTTCGTCCATGATCACGGCATTCATTCCCACCAGGCAATTGCGGCCGATGACCGCGCCGTGAATGATGGCGCCGTGGCCAATGTGCGCGGACGCTTTCAGGTGCACCGTCACCCCGGGGAACATGTGCACCGTGCAATTCTCCTGCACGTTGCAGCCATCCTCGATGATGATCTTCCCCCAGTCGCCCCGCAGCGCACAGCCGGGACCGATGTACACATCTTTCCCAATAACAACATGGCCCGTAACTACTGCCGCGGGATGGACAAAGGCCGAAGGATGGACTACCGGCCGGATCCCGTTGAATTCATAAAATGCCATTACATCGGTTTTAGCAGGCCTTCGAACGTGCGTGACTTTTCATTCCATTTCAGCTGGTCCAGCAGGAAGGTCATTTTCAGGGCTGTCAGCTTGTGCCGCTCAAACCTGCCGGACGCGCCGCCATGCCCCGCGCCCATATTCACCTTGAACAGCACCGGGTTGGTTCCCTGGTTGTTCTCGCGCACGCGCGCCACCCATTTGGCCGGGGAGAAATAAGGAACCTGTGTATCATGAAGGCCACCGGTGGCGAGGATCGCGGGGTATTTCGCAGGACGGACATTGTCCTGCGGCGACCAGCTGAGCATATAATCATAGTGCTCCTTCACATTCGGATCACCCCACTCTTTGTATTCCAGTGTGGTCAGCGGCAGGTCGGTATTGAACATGTCGGTGATCACGTCCATCCAGGGCACTTCCGCAATGATCCCCTTGAACAGGTCGGGGCGCATGTTGGTGACAGCACCCATCAGCATGCCGCCGGCGCTGCCGCCATTGGCAAACATCCGGTCCTTCGAAGTATATTTTTCCTTCACCAGGAATTCGGCAGCATCAATAAAGTCATTGAACGTATTTTTCTTCGTCAGGATGCGGCCCTGCTCATACCACTCGCGTCCCATTTCCTGCCCTCCGCGTATGTGCGCGATCGCGAACGTGACACCGCGGTCGAGGAGACTGAAGATGGTGGAATTGAAATAGGGGTCCATGCTGGCGCCATATGATCCGTATGCATACAACAGCAGCGGCTTCGTACCGTCCCTGCGGAACTGGTCCTTGCGGTACACCAGCGATACGGGCACTTTGACACCGTCCCTGGACGTCGACCACACGCGCTTTGTTTCGTACAGGGCTTCATTGTAGCCGCCACCCACTTCCTGGCGCTTCAGCAGCTTGCGCTGGCCCGTGCGGATGTTGTACAGGTACTCCGACGGCGGCGTGACCATCGAGGTAAAATAATAACGGATGCTGTCGGAGGCAAAATCATCGGTGGCCAGGTACATGTCGGCGACGTACACCTCCTGCCCGAACGGCACGTTGATCCATTTGTTGGTGCGGCGGTCCATGATCTTTATGCGGTTCAGCCCATTTTCCCTGGTCTGGATGACATAGTAATTCTTCAGCACTTCGGCATTTTCAAGGTAAGCCTTGTCGTTACGGGGGATCACGTCCGTCCAGTTCTCCACTCCGGGTTTAGAAATAGGTGCCTTTACGAACTTGAAATTCTTTGCATCCTTATTGGTATAAATGTGGAATATTTCGCCTTCATGGTAGCTCACGCGGTATTCCAGGTCGGGGATGCGTTCCTGCACCACCACCGGCTTCGCATCCGGCTTCGAGGCGTCGAGGTAGCGTACCTCGGTGGTATTGGTGCTGCGCAGGTTAATAAAGATGAAGCGGTTGTTGCGCGATTTATTCAGGTACACGCTGTACGTGCTGTCGCGTTCCGTATATACTTCGCGGTCGTTGGAAGTGCTGGTGCCCAGCACATGCTTCATCACTTTATACGCCCGTACCGTATGATCGTACAGCACATAAAACAATGTCCTGTTGTCGTTCGCCCACACGTAGTTGCCGGAAGTATTGGTAATGGTTTCGGGATACAGCTTCCCCGTTGCGAGGTTCTTGATGTACAGGATACTCTTCCGTGCGCCGGAAGTGTCCACGCCATAGGCATATAGCTGGTTGTTGGCTGAAGTGGCAGTTCCCCGTACGATGTACACCTTGTACGGTGCCGCCAGCGCCGGAACGTCGAGCAACAGCTCCTCCTTGGCGAGTGTTGTGCCCTTTTTGCGCGCGAAATAAGGATACTGTTTTCCTTCTTCAAAGCGGGTGTAATACCAGTACCCGTTCCTTTTAGTGGGCAGCGACTGGTCCCTTTGCGGGATGCGCGCCACGATCTCGTCATAGATCTTCTGCTGCAGGTCTTCCGTGTGCTTCATGTATGCCTCCACGTACGCGTTTTCCGCATGCAGGTGGTGGATCACGTTGGTGTCGGATGGATCACTGAGCCAGAAATATTCATCCGTCCGCTGCTGGCCGTGCTCATTGAAGATCTTTGGCTGTTTTTTGATGGCCGGCGGCTGCTGTGCATGCATACACATGGCCGTGGAAAGTAGTGCGACTATCAGTCCGAATGACATGGGTTTCATAACGGTGTATTAGTTACGGGAAGATACGAATGATAGTGTTGAGTGTTGAATGTTGAATGATGAATGGAAGGCAATTTTAAATTCTAAATTCTAAATTTTAAATGGGAGAGTTCCTAAGGTGCGATCAGCCTTACCGGAAATGTTGAATGTTGAGTGTTGAATGATGAATGGAAATGCAATTTTGAATTCTAAATTCTAAATTTTAAATGAGGAGATCTTTCTGGTTCGGTCCATCTGACGGTAACGTAAACGATATTCAACAACGTTAGACAATGTTCAACAACGTTCAACCATGTTCAACTAACGATCCAGGATGTTGCGCGAACGAAGGTCCTGTTCCAGTTGTTCGGGGGAATGGAAGCGCAGGGTGACGAGGCCGATGCGGGCGGCGCCTTCGATGTTACGCTGGTTGTCGTCGATGAAAAGGGTGGAGGCGGGGTCGAGGCTGAACCGGTCGAGTGTGAGCTGGTAAAATTCGGGATACGGCTTGCGCATCTTCTCTTCACCGCTCACCACGCGGCCGTGGAACCAGTGCAGGAAATCATATTTCTGCAGCGCAATGGGAAACAGTTCCGCGCTCCAGTTGGTGAGGGCGTACAGCCGGTGCCGGTCCGCTTCCTTCAGCCGGCGCAGGATCTCCACCGTGCCGGGAATCGGTCCGCCCAGCATCTCTTCCCATCTTCCATAATAGGCTTCGATGTATTCCTTCCATTCCGGGTGTTCAGCTACCAGGCTGTCTGTGGCTTCCCGGAGCGATCGGCCTTCGTCCTGCATTTCGTTCCAGTCGCTGGTGCAGATATGCTCAAAGAAATAGCGCTTCTTCTCCTCGTCATCGAAAAGCCTGTCGAAAACATAGGCCGGGTTCCAGTCGATCAGGACGCCGCCGAGGTCGAAGATGATGCTGTTGATCGTTGAGATGTTCAGTCGTTTAGTTGTTTAGTCGTTTAGGCGATTGGTGATCGTCAACCGGGGATGCGGGAGATGTATTTTTCGATCTGTTTGATCTGGTCCACGATCTGCGGGGTGGTAGGCTTCAGGGCCTTTGCCTTGCGGAAGAAGTCCTTGGCGGCGCGGAACTCGCGCTTGTTCATCATCAGGCTGCACATCTGCAGGTAAGCCGCGGCCTGGTTTTCCTTGTCGGGAAGACCTTTGCGGATCGCCTGGCGGATATAGCTCTCGGCCTGCTTCAGGTCGTTCTTCTGCATGGCCAGCATTCCCATCTGCAGCATGCTGGCGCCTTCAGCCTCCTTCATCGGCATTCCCAGGTCAAGTCCTTTCTTCATGTTCCGTTCCGCGGTATCAAAATCCTGGTTCATCATGGCCAGGTTGCCCTTGAGGGTATAAAACACCGAGCGGATGGGCTTGTACAGCAGTCCCGGGTATTTGATGGAGTTGATCACCTTCTGCGCGGCTTCGGTATTGCCGGACTCCAGGTGTTCCTGGATCAGGCGCAGCGGGCCAAAGAAAAAGTGCCCGAAGATGAGGATCGCACCAACGAGGTATAAAGGGAAAACAGGCCAGAAGCCGGAAACCGTCAGGTTCAGGGCAATGCCCGCCACGATCATCAGCACGCCTACGTACAGCCGGTATTTGATCAGCCAGTTATAAAATTTCATAATTCATTTTAGGGCTGCAAAGATAAGGTGGTGGAGGCAACGGCCGGCCGTATCCCTGATTTGTGGCCGGTGTTCCGTAATTTAGGCCAGCGGTATGAAAAGAAATGATTTTGTGTATTCCGAAGGCCCCGAGCCCCACCGGGCGCGGACGCGGCAGATCCTGAAGCAGTTCCCGGACGTGCGAAACCTGATCGGCAAGAATCCCTGGTCCTTCGCAGCGATCGTGGGACTGGTGGGTGTACAGGTGGTATTATCCGTGGTGCTGGCCGACCAGGCATGGTGGATGATCTTCGTGGTGGCTTACCTCGTGGGCGCCTTTGCCGACCACGGGCTGTTCGTGCTGATCCATGAATGCGCGCATAAGCTGATCTTCCGTGACAAGAATGCCAACCGGCTGGCGGGACTGCTGGCGAACCTGCCGCAGATCTTTCCCAGCTCCATTTCGTTTGAGCGGTATCACCTCAAGCACCATTCCTTCCAGGGTATCCACGAGCTGGACGCCGACCTGCCGAACCGGTGGGAGGCCCGGCTGATCAACAATTATTTCATCGGCAAGGTGATCTGGTTCCTGTTCTACCCGTTGTTCCAGGCCTTCCGCATTTCCAGGCTGAAGGAGATCCGTCCTTTCGACAGCTGGACGGCGCTCAACTGGGGACTGCAGATCCTGTTCACCGCAGCCATCTGGTATTTCGTGGGGCCGAAGGCCGTGGCGTACCTCACGCTCAGCTTTTTCTTCTCGGTGGGATTGCACCCGCTGGGGGCCCGCTGGATACAGGAGCATTACCTGACCCATGGCGAACAGGAGACCTATAGTTATTATGGCCCGTTAAATAAAGTGGCTTTCAACGTGGGCTACCACAACGAGCACCACGACTTTCCTTCCATCCCCTGGAATAAATTACCCGACCTGAAGCAGAAGGCACTTCCCTATTACGACTCCCTTGCTTCGCACCGTTCCTGGACGCTGTTGTTCCTGCAGTTCATCTTCAGCCGCGAGCTCTCGCTCTGGTCGCGCATTGTGCGCAAAGACCGCAACAAGGTGAAGCTCTCCGACGAATCGAAGCCGGACGTCGAGATCATCTCTAAGGAAGTTGTTGCGTAACGCAATGTTCAATTTTAAATTTTAAATTCTAAATTTTAAATGAAGCATCACCGCGAAATGTTGAATTGAATTTAGAATGTGTATACCAATCCCGGACGCGATCTAAGGGCTTTACGTTATCAAACCTCAAACATTAAACCTCAAACAATCTGCCAGGCGTTCCTCCGGAACGCATCGATAGCCGGACAAACATTTTGCGGCAACAAAGCATTCCATGGGAATGCAGGCTAATCTCCATGAATGTCCCGGAGGGACATCTGGTGATGTGACCAAAAAAGGTCTTTCCACTGATGTTTTTCCGGAACGCAACGTACTCCCGGGCACTTTTATTCGGAGTGTTGAATGTTGAATGTTTTTCAATTTTAGATTTTAAATTCTAAA
>DASUVB010000133.1:0-2892 GCA_036373835.1 Flavisolibacter sp.
GAGAAGATCGCGCGGGCGCTCAACATCCGGGGCCTCATCAACATCCAGTTCGCCATCAAGGACGGCAAGGTGTACGTGATCGAAGCCAACCCACGGGCTTCGCGCACCACGCCTTTCATCGCGAAAGCCTACAATATTCCGTACCTGAATATCGCCACGAAAGTGATGATGGGTGAGAAGAAGCTGAAAGATTTTACGTTCGAGAAAAAGCTGAAGGGCTTTGCCATCAAAGAGCCCGTGTTCTCCTTCAACAAGTTTCCCAATGTGAACAAGGAGCTGGGTCCTGAAATGAAAAGCACCGGTGAGGCGATCCGCTTCATCAAGGACCTTCGTGACCCGTACTTCAGGCAATTGTATAAGGACCGCAGCATGTACCTGAGCAAGTAATCGGCGCTGCCTGCCTGCGCGAACATCAAATGCACAGTATATGAACATCTCTTTTTTCGTGAACCAGCTGCAGGATGCTTACGAAGGCGATCCCTGGTTCGGCCGGAATGCCGTGGCCCTGCTGTCAGATGCAGGCAGGACTGACGTATTTAACAAGCCATCAGGTGAACACAGTATCGTCGAACTGGTGTGGCACATGGTCAACTGGCGCCGCTTCGTCATCAATGCGCTGAGCGACGATCCCCAGCCTGTTTCTGTATTCGAGAAGGATGACTGGAGAGCCATCGATCCGTCAGACAAATCCTTATGGAAGTCGGGCCTGGACCAGCTGCAGGATACACAAACGGAACTGCTGGTACTGATGCAGCAGCAGGAAGAGAGCATCCTGCAACAGAATGTTCCCGGGCGATCCTATACGTACCTCACACTGTTCAGCGGCATCGTTCAGCATGATATTTACCACCTGGGACAGATTGCGTACGTGACCAAGATGCTGCGGGTAATTTGACAATTTGAAAATTTGAAAATGTGCAAATTTGAAAATTTGCGTTCAGAAACGAACGTGATCACCGTTTTGCATCAGCCCCGTAGGGGCGACGGTTCGGTAGAAACGGAGTCATTACAGCAATCATGGTGCTCGCTGTGCGGGACGCTGTGTAATTTCCATGGCACCAGGCAAGCTGAGTTTCACGGAGAGCACAAACTGGCGCGACGGACACTGCGACGAACGTAACAGACATGAACGCGATCATCCGCTTTCAGTTGAGCCCCGTAGGGGCGACAGTTCGGTAAAAAGATTGAAATGAAAATATGAGCCCCGTAGGGGCGACACAGGAATTTGAATGTTGACGCCGGGTGCCATTGTCATTTCACGAAGCATAGTGATCGCTGTGCGGACGCTGTGTTCGCTGTGTAACTCCCCTGTCACCAGGCAGGCTGGGTTTCACGGAGAGCACAAACTGGCGCGACGGACACTGCGACGAACGTAGCCGACATGAACGTAATCACCGATTTGCGTCAGCCCCGTAGGGGCGACACAGAAATTTGAATGTTGACAACCGGGATCTGCTGCGGTCTTGCGGTAAAAACAAATTGGAAATTTGAGGACTGCGATGAAAACATCCCCACAATGTTCAACTATGGTTAAACAACCGTTCAACTATTGTTAAACCATTCTATCTATTGTTAGCAACATTCCTCCCCGTTACAGCTCGGTCGTCCGGGTGGTTGATTTGATCTGATCGGGCGGGCGGTAGACGAAGCGCACACGGGCGCTTTTTTCTTCAGTGGAACTCAGGAACAGCCGGTGCTGTTCGTATGGCGTTGTAACGATCAGAACGGAAGTATTCGGCGGGATCGTGCCGAGGTTCTCGGCCTTCATCTCCACTTCGACAAAAGTGTTGGTAAGATCTATCGCAACGTAGACGGTAATGGGCTTGCCGCCCAGGCGCTGGTGCGAAACAACTGGCTTATGATTCACCAGCACCGTTATCGAGTCGCCGTCGATTTCGGCATTGTCGTAGAAATCGAGGCGCAGCGTCCCGGTATCTACATGGATCTCAGGGATCTCTTTGAATGCAGATTCCCTGATCCGCTCGAGCGTGATGGTGCCGGTATCACAACTGACGCGCGATCCCAGGATGAAGCCCGTCCAGTAGCCGGTGAGGTATTCCCTGTTGCCCTTTTTACTGTATTCCAGCACGTATTCCTTGATGCAGACGCTGCATGATGCCCGGATATTGAAAGTAAGTACCTGCGATTCCTGGATGACCAGCATTTTGGTGCCTTCGTTGTACCGGCCACTGAAATTTTTCTTTACGTAATAATCAATGTCCTGGTAGTGATACGAATCTCCGCGCAGTCCCAGCACACTTGTGCTGATCTGGAGTTCGATGTTGTTGGTGGCGAAGCAGCCGTTCGGCATGGTCAGGCTGCCTTTCCAGAAACCGTCCACCGCCTGTGCACAGGCTGCGGAGGAGATGGTTAGCACGAGGATCGTTGCCCAGACTTTCACTGGAAGAAGTTACTATCATTTACCGGGCCACGGCCGCGGAAAGTGTTAAGGGGTTCAGAAATGTGGACAGGCAGCGCGAATGCGCCATGCCCTGTGCGGAATGAATAAAATATATCTTTACCGCCAGCAAATACATCCACACCGGCAATGGCATTAACAGACAGATCAGATGCAGAGTTATTGATCCGCTTCAGGAACGAGGAATCCAGGGAACAGGCGTTTACGCAGATCATCAGGAAATACCAGGAAAAACTGTACTGGCATATTCGCCGGCTGGTAGTGGATCATGACGATGCCAATGACGTGCTGCAGAACGTTTTTATCCGGGTGTGGAACGGGCTGGAAAATTTCAGGGAAGATGCGCAGCTGTATACCTGGCTCTACCGGATCGCTACCAATGAATCCCTGACCTTCCTGGAACAGCAGAAAAAGCGGGCATCGGTCAGCCTCAGCGACGTAGAAAGCGGGCTGAGCAACAAAATCCACGCCGA
>DASUVB010000134.1:0-3726 GCA_036373835.1 Flavisolibacter sp.
CGTGGCATTCATGCCGGCGGAACTGATCCCGGGCCAGTCGATCGGTGCCAAGCTGCTGCTAGGACTGCTGATCGTGATCTTCGGCGCTTTTTTCGTTACGGTTTCTTCGCGTATCGTAGGTCTCATTGGTTCTTCCAATAATCCTATCAGCGGGATGACCATCGCCACGTTGATGGGAACCTGCCTGGTATTCATTGCCGTGAAGTGGACCGGATATTTTTACGAGCCTATGGCACTGGTGGTGGGCGGAATGATCTGCATAGCGGCCGCCAATGCGGGTGCCACGTCGCAGGACCTGAAGACAGGATATATTGTAGGTGCTACCCCGAAGTACCAGCAGATCGCGCTTTTCGTCGGTGCCATCATCTCTTCGATCGCCATTGGCGCAACGATAAAGATCCTGGATACGCCGACGGCCCAGATGGCCGCGCAGGGACTGGAACATGCCATCGGCAGCGACAAGTATCCCGCTCCGCAGGGAACGCTGATGGCCACTTTGATCAAAGGAATTCTCTCGTTCAACCTGGACTGGCAGTTCGTGCTGGTGGGTGTTTTCATTGCCCTTGTCCTGGAACTGTGCGGGATTAAATCCCTGTCGTTTGCTGTAGGTACTTACCTGCCGCTTTCTACCACCCTGCCGATCTTTATCGGCGGAGCGATCAGGGGTATTGCAGAATGGCGCAACAGGAAAAAAGGCGTGCAACTCACTGCGGAGGAGGAAGACCTGGGCAAGGGCAACCTGTTTGCCACGGGCCTGGTTGCAGGTGGAGCCCTGATGGGAGTGATCGTCGCGTTTGTAGCTGCGGGAGATGCCAGCAGCAGGGCGCTTGAAAGCCTGAATGCAGAACACGGCCTGGTGGAATCCATAGGTGCAGGCGGGTACAAATGGCTGGGCGTGGCCTTCTTTGCACTGATGGGATATACATTGTATCGAATTGCGGTCAGCAAGCCCAAAAAAGGTGAGCAGATCGATATCGAAACATCATAAAAAGCCCTTATTGTCAGACTGAGCCTGTCGAAGACTGGTGCATACAGCTCCTTTACACTTCGACAAGCTCAGTGTGACAATCCGAAAGCGGGATTTATCATGCAGTCATTTGATGCGGGTCTCAGATAAAGTCAAGGTAGGACATCTTCCTGCCCAATACTTTCATGTCGTCCGCGCCGAGCCATTTCTTCAGCACGGTGGCATAGACATCCTTAAAGTCAACCTTGTATTTCAGGTCGCCGTCTTCCAGGTCGCCAAGATCCGGCATTGAATTGATAATGCCTTTTTGTTTCAAGCCGCCGCTGATCAGCAGCATGTTGTTCGCCGTACCGTGGTCGGTCCCGCCACTGGCGTTTTGTGACACCCTTCTGCCGAATTCGGAAAAAGTGAAGAACAAAACGTCATTGAAGCGGTTGTTCTTTTTGAGGTCTTTCACGAACGCGCCGATGGCGTCATTCATTTCGCGGAACAATCGTTGCTGCTGCGGTTCCTGATTAATGTGCGTGTCGAAGCTGCCCAGCGATACATAATACACCTTGGTATTGATCTCGGAATAAATCAATGATGCGATGGTCTTCATATTCCTTCCCAGGTCTGTATCAGGATAGGAGGCACCCGTTGGATGCAGCCGTGACTGCCGGTAGATGTAATCCGCGGAAGAAAGGGTTTGCGCCATCGTCTTGTACAGGTATTCAACGGGCTGCTCATCGTGGTCGTGATGCGCATGGCTGGCGGCCACTTCCCTGAAAAATTTTTCATTGCTCGTTCCGTACAGGCGGCGCGGATCGCGGAACGCAAGTCCGTTATTCTCTTCTCCCTTCAAGGCAAGACTCAGCACATCATCAATCTCCAGGGCATGCGTCGGCTGCGCGCAGCCGCTGCATTGTGCATCGAGGTAGCGACCGATCCAGCCGGTATTTACATATTCATTGCTTTGGCTGGCACTGTGCCAGATGTCCAGGCTCCTGCAGTGCGAGCGGTCCGGGTTGGGGTAGCCTACACTGTTCAGGATGGCCAGCGAGCCATCATGGAAGGCGTCGCCAAATGCTGTCAGCGCAGGGTGCAGGCCTGCGTCGTCGGTCAGCGATATCGCTTTGGTGCGGTCCACGCCCAACCGTGGCCGTGATCGGTAGTAGATATCATTGCGAACAGGTATCACGGTATTCAGCCCGTCATTGCCGCCGCTCAGCTGCAGGATGACAACCACCTTGTTTCCCGGCGGTACAAACTGCCCCGTCTCGAATGCCTTTAAAAACTTCGGGACCAGGAAAGATGCGGTGGCCAGCGACCCTGTTTGTATGAATGTTCTTCTTTTAATGATCATAGTAATATGCTAACGGTGAATCAATTGAATGTTCAGCACATCTGGTACTCAGGTGTGCTCATCATCCTGATGGTGACACTTTTAATGAAAGCCTCGCGGTCGGCGCTGTCGGCATGCTTCACGAAGACCGCTTCCGGCAGGCTGTATGATGCCAGCAGCAGGTTCTCCTGGATACGCTGCACGATCAGCGGGCGTTTAACGTCGTCGTACGCCTTCATGTATTCCTTCCAGCGGATGTCAGCCGGGATGGGCCGTCCCTGCCTTCCCCCGCGCATGGCGTCTTCCGTTCCCATCATCTGGTCGTCATCTGCCTTGGGCCGGATATTCATTTCGTCCTGGTCACTCAGCAGCATGGGCAGCCGCATCCGTGCCATCAGCGACGAGCTGTCGATCCAGGATTTTCCCCCCGGCCATCCCGCCACATTCGGTGGGTAGAACAGGATCTGGCCCAGCAGCCGCTGGATGACCAGCAGGGATTCCTTGTTTTCAATTTCCATGGGAAGCATGCGCCGCATCCCGGTGATCAGCTCAACCGGCGACTTGATGCGGCTCCCAATGTTTCGCTCCTGGTAAAACCAGTCAGATGTGAAAATGTCATCCATCAGTTTCCCGATGTCATAGTCCGACCTGTAAAACCGGTCTGCGAGCCAGTTGACCTGTTTCTGGTCCATGATATTCTCATTCACGAAAAAGCGGTAGATCTTCTGCGTAATAAAGTGCGCGGTTTGCTTTTGCTCCAGCAACAGGTCCAGCACGTCCTCTCCTTCAAAATTGCCGCGCTTACCCAGCACATTTTTCACGCCGTAATCATGCTGAAATTTCCGGAAAACAAATTCACCGCGCATGTTGGCACCCCATCCTGTAAAGGCCCGGGCGGCCTCCTTGATATCCAGTTCGGTATAATTTCCGCGTCCCATGGTGAAAAGTTCCATTACCTCGCGGGCGAAATTTTCGTTGGGGTGGTCCTTCCGGTTCTGGTTTGCATTCAAAAAGTTCAGCATTGCTGCACTTTTCGACACGCTGTGCAGCAGGTCGCGGAAGCTTCCGAGTGCATGCGTACGGATGGTATCCAGTAAACCCTGCTGGTAGAATATATTCAGGTTTCTGGCGGCGAAGTGACCGTGCCAGAAGAATGCCACTTTCTCCCGCAGCTGCGCGCGGCTGTCCGCCATTTCGTCCAGCCACAGGAGATTCAGCGTGCGGATGGATTCGCGGTTCTTTTTCTGGATGTTCTTTCGCTCATCGGGGTCCGCGGCTTTGCGGCGCATGCCCTCCTCTTCAATGCCCCGGAACAGCCCTTTCAGGTAGCTGTCGGCGGCATCGAGGAAAACGGGCTTCCGGCTGGATTCTTTTTTCAGGGCCTGGTACAGTGCGGCTGGGGAAGTGGTTTCCAGCTGTCCTGACTGAACGGCAG
>DASUVB010000135.1:0-2824 GCA_036373835.1 Flavisolibacter sp.
GGCGCATGGTGTAGTTTTTTTGAAGTTAAATCATTTGGGAAAAACTGCCGTTGTCTCTTGCGCCAGGTGTTGAGAGTGGTAATTTTGATTCATATACGTGAGGTGGGCATTGAACCAGCCATGGAAAACCACAGACGAAAATACTTAATACCAAAACTAAACTTATGACAGAAGCACAAAAATCGCTACCCACCTGGATACTGGTCGTCACCGGGCTTTTTGCGTTACTGGAAGTGATCGTAAGCCTGGCACTGGTGTTTTCACCGGGGTCTGTCGTGGAAACGGTGGACCTGGATGCAAAGGGTGTTGACTATTTGATTTATATGTGGGCGGCCCGGCAGTTCGCCCTTGGTGTTATCCTGGGCTTCGCGACATTCAAAAGGTCGGCGCCCATGCTGACCCTTGCATACATCTTCCTGCTGGTGATGTTTATCGGGGACCTGCTCGTTGGAATTTCACAGGGAAACAATTCGCTTGTCATTGCTGCGGTGGTGATGTGCGTGATTTCGGCGGCATTGATTTATGTGATCAATAAGAGAAGGTAAGTTTACCGGGGGATTGGGAAGATGAATGTGCGGGGAAATTGCACAGCCAGATATTCAATATTGTACAGTTGTGAGGAACGCCTTTGACTTAGCATATTCTCAAACAGAAAACAATATCGCAGGTTTGTGGTGGTGTGTTGATCGCACTGTTCCTTGTATTTATAGCTGCATCGTGTAGAAACCAGCAGGTCCCCGTGAACCGCTATATGACGCCGTTGAAATTTCCGGATCCCACAGCGTGGATGGTGGCCGATTCGCTAAAGTACCTGCTTCCCATTTTGGATACGGTCTTGTGGTCCGACCAGGAATATCGCTACGGCATCCTGCAAATGAAGCGCTGGGAGCGGAGGCGCCTTGAAAAATTGCGGAAGCGCAACGCAGCTGCCATCAGGGCTTCCGCAGCCAGGAACCTCAGGGTCGTTTCGGGCATTATTGACCGACACGGCTGGCTGGGTGTGCAGGATATTGGTCTGAAGGCCAGCATGACCATGTTCATGGTGCTGCAGCATGCAGATCCCGCCACGCAGGAAAAGTATTATCCCATGCTGGAAGAAGCATTTCACCGTAAAAAGCTGTTGCCCTCCCAGTACGCGATGATCACGGACCGCATCGAGCTGCGTCATAAACGGCCCCAGAGATATGGCAGCCAGCTACAGGCAGTTCGGGGTGACACTACCTACCTGTGGCCCCTGCTGCAACCTGACAGTGTTGATGCCTGGCGTAAATCCATTGGAATGATGGAAAGCCTGCAGCAATACCTGCGGCAGTTTGGTGTGCGGTGGGACCTGGAAGCTTACAAAAAAAGCCTGCCGGAACTCGACCGGAAATTCGGGGTCATACGCGATAAGCCGTTGGGAAACTGAAATTTCCTTTTAACATTTTGCATCTGCCCTTGACTGCGCTCCACCCGTCGAATAAGCAGCCGTTCGGAAAACCACAACAGGCACATGGGAGGATGCTTCTATCTTGCTGCTTCAAATTTTTTGTAATTATTAAAGACTACCTTTCTTAAAACCAACGCCATGAACGAAACAACGACATTACCACAGCCCGCTGCCGCGCCGGCTGCCAACCCCAACAAGGCTTTATGGGAAAAGGGTGACTTCACAAAGATCGCCGCCACCATGCGCGAGAGCGGAACAGAACTCGTGGACAAGCTCGGCGTCACGAAGAATATGCGGGTGCTTGACCTTGGGTGCGGCGACGGTACTACTGCCATCCCCGAAGCAAAGCTCGGTGCAGCGGTGCTGGGCGTGGACATCGCGCGCAACCTGGTAGCTGCGGGTAACCGCCGCGCACAGGAGGAGGGACTTTCCAACTGCCGCTTCCAGGAAGGTGACGCTTCCAACCTGCAGGACCTCGAAGACGCGCAATTTGACCTGGTGGTCAGCATTTTCGGCGCCATGTTCGCCCCGAAGCCATTTGATGTAGCCAAAGAGATGGTACGCGTTACACGTCCCGGCGGCCGCATTGTAATGGGCAACTGGATCCCGGGTGATCCTACGCTGGTTGCGCAGATCCTGAAGATCAGCTCCGCCTACACGCCACCGCCACCGGAAGGCTTTATCAGCCCGATGACCTGGGGCGTTGAAGCCAATGTGATCGAGCGCTTCGGACAGGCCGGCATCCCGCAGGAAAACATTTCATTCGAACGAGACACCTACACCTTCCGATCGCCGTATACACCGGAGCAGTTTGTAGAGAACTTCAAGAACTTTTACGGTCCGACGATGAACGCCTTCGAAGCAGCTGAAAAGAACGGCAGGGCTGCCGAACTGCAGCGCGAACTCGTGGAGCTGTTCACCAGGGAGAACCGTGCAGATACTCCAGATACGCTTGTAATTCCTGCTACATATCTGCGTGTTACTGTACGAAAACCGTAATGTTTGAAGTTTGTCACCTGCGCTAAAGCTTCGGTGACCAGGGAGGTTTGAGGTTTGATTACGTTCAATGTAATCTTTTCGAAACTATTAGGTTGGGCAGAAGCCTGACCTTTTTTTTACCAACATCAAACATTTAGATTTCAATTTAAACCACTTTAACCATGTTCAAATCCCGCAGGCAGCGGTAAGTGTTGGTTTTGAGTGTTGTGTTTTACAACGTTAAACAATTGTTCAACTATGTTCAACAATGTTCAACAACTTTTTACATTTTTACTTTTACATTTTTCATTTGAGGAAATTAACCACAGCGGGCACTGAGATGGCACAGCGCACACCGTAACGTAATGTTTAAAATTGGAGAACAGTAAGAGTTCTGTGTTGTGTGTTGTGTGTTGT
>DASUVB010000136.1:0-3830 GCA_036373835.1 Flavisolibacter sp.
TACTTTTCAAGGCGGTCGATCAGGTTGGGCGATTCCACGTGCTCGAGCTGTTCCGCAAGGTCGTGCACCTCGTTCCACCGGTACTGGAGCTTTTCAACAAGGAACACTTCCCAGAGGCGGTGCTTCCGGATGGTCTGCAGCGCCTTTTTCCGGCCTTTATCCGTGAGCTGTATCGACTTGTCCGCCCGGACCTCGACAAGACCCTTGGTGGTCAGCTTACGGACCATTTCCAGCACCGTGGCAGGGTTCAGTTCCAGCGCTTTCGAGAGCGCGATATTATTCACCTTGCGCACTTCGCTGCTGCCGAGCTTGAACAGGGTCTTCAGGTAATTCTCTTCGGAATGGTGCGTGAAATGGGGCATGCGACAAAAGTAATACGGCCGGCCTGAACCATAAAATTTGGTAACCCAAATAAAATATTTTGGGCTATTCATATGTTTGCTATTTTTGCGGGTATGAAACCAACGAACCGCATTTTCTTTCTGATCGTATGCAGCCTGTTGAGCGCGTCGGTTTCAGCACAGGTCTCACTAAGTGGAAAGGTCCACGGGGGCGGCATGGTGCTCCCGGGCGCTACGGTGATCATCGGCCCCTCCAAAACAGTGACGGATTCAACGGGACTGTTCCGCGTACAGGTGACACCCGGCCGGCACCTGGCACACATCACCTACACGGGATATGAAAGCTATCACCGCTACGTGGTGGCCGATTCCATCAATTCCCTTCTCGACATAGAATTGCAGCCCGCGGCATCCCACCTGAATGAAGTGGTCATCACGGGCACAACAAGGCCGGTGCAGCGGCTCCAGAGCCCGATAGCAGTGGAAGTGTACACGCCGCAATTCTTCCGGAAGAACCCGGCGCCTTCCATTTTCGAATCGCTGCAGACGGTGAATGGCGTCCGGCCGCAGATCAACTGCAGCGTGTGCAATACCGGCGACATCCATATCAACGGCCTCGAAGGACCGTACACCATGGTCACCATCGACGGGATGCCCGTAGTAAGCAGCCTTTCATCCGTGTACGGGCTTTTCGGCATCCCCAGCCAGCTGGTGGAGCGCATCGAGATCATCAAGGGACCTGCGTCGGGGCTGTATGGCTCGGAAGCGATCGGTGGGCTGATCAACATCATTACAAAAGCACCCGGGAAGTCCGCGAAGCTGGCAGGAAATGTCATGACCACATCCTGGCTGGAGCACAACGTGGACCTTGGCTATAACTACACCATCGGTAAGAAGATCCATTCGCTGCTCGGTGTCAATTATTTCAACTACACGAAGCCGTTTGACAAGAACAATGACGGCTTTACCGACGTCACGCTGCAGCACCGTGTTTCCCTGTTCAATAAATGGAAGGCCGAGCGTGCGGACCAGAAGGAAGCAAGCGTTGCCGCGCGGCTGTTCTACGAGGACCGCTGGGGTGGCGAGATGAACTGGAGCCGTCGCTACCGCGGGAGCGACCAGGTGTACGGCGAAAGCATTTACACGAAAAGGCTGGAGCTGATCGGGAAATACGACCTGCCCGTAGCCGAGCAGGTTTCGGTGAACGCATCCGTTACCGTGCACGACCAGGATTCTTATTACGGCACAGTCCCGTACATGGCAAAGCAGCAGGTATTTTTCGGGCAGGTGAAATGGGACCGCGAGCTTTCCGCTTCGCACTTCCTGGTTTCGGGTATTGCAGGCCGTTATAATTTTTATGATGACAACTCCACCGCCACGGTGGATACGCTCACCCGGGCAAACCATCCGGAACGATCCTTCATTCCCGGCATTTTCGTACAGGATGAATGGCGCCTCAATGCCCGCCACAACCTGCTGCTGGGCATCCGGCTGGATCACCACCCCGTGCATAAATACATCGTGACGCCCCGCGCGGCTTATAAATGGAGTGTCACCGACCGGCAGGTACTGCGTATCAATGCCGGGACCGGGTTCCGCGTGGTGAACCTGTTCACGGAAGACCATGCCGCCCTGACCGGCGCGCGCGTGGTCGAGATCCGCGAGGCGCTGAAGCCGGAACAGAGCTACAATGTGAACCTGAACTACACCTGGCGCAATGGATCCACGTCGCGACAGTTCGGTGTGGATGCCTCAGTGTGGTACACCTATTTTCACAACCAGATCATTGCGGACTATACAACGGATCCCAACAAGATCATCTACAATAACCTTCCCGGGCATGCAGAGTCGCGGGGTGTTACACTCAATATGGATTTTAATTTGATGCAGCGGCTGTAGGGCATGGCGGGTGTGACGCTGCAGGACGTGGCCAAGGTTGAAACAAGTGCCGGGAAAAAGACCAGGACAAGGCCGATGCTGACGGAAAGCTGGAGCGGCACGTGGTCGCTCACATATGTTTTCCCGGTCGCAGGCATCACCATTGATTATACCGGCAACATCTATGGGCCCATGCCGTTGCCGCTGATCTCGCCGCTCGATCCGCGCCGCGCGCATTCACCCGTGTGGAGCATCCAGAATATCCAGGTCACAAAATGGATGTCCTCCGCCATTGAACTTTTCGGCGGCGTCAAAAATCTTTTGAACTGGACGCCGTCAAAGAACAACCCGTTCCTGATCGCGCGCGCGAATGATCCCTTTGACAAATTTGTCACCTACGAAGCGGATGGTTCCGTGAAGCCCGTTAATGATCCCGGTGCCGGGCGCTGGCATAATCCTTACGGACTGTCATTCGATCCTTCCTACATCTATGCACCCAACCAGGGCATGAGGGTCTTTGCAGGAATGCGTTTCAATATCAGGTAGCCGGAATTACTTTTCAAAAAGGCAGAAGCTGCCGCCCACCCAGTCGAGGTCCTTGTTGTAGCGTACGCCGATCATCTTTCCCTTGCTCAGGCGCGCCAGGTTGTTGGTGGCAAAAGGTCTTGCCGCGCCTTCCGGCCACAAGTAAAAGAGCCGGATCTCGGCCTTTGCCGGGTCACCGGGCGTTTCCACGACCGGCAGGTATTCTACTTTCTCCTGGATGATCCAGTTTTCGGGGTCCGTGATGTCGCGAATGGCTTCCGGCGTAACGTCAATGATCACGCCCTGCCCTGCGAACGAGAACAGGGGCTTCACCACGTAGTTGCCAAGATCGGCAGGCAGGTTTTCTTTGTCCAGGAATTGCGTCCTTGGTACGAACGGATGTTCAATGAACGGCATGGTGTACTTGCTGATACGGTAGAACCAGTTGGGATGCGGCACCCAGGTCACGTCCAGCGACTCCTGGAAAATGCGGCCTTTCTCCCTGATCTCCGCGGGCTGCTGGAACAGCTCGTCGAAAATCACGCGGTTATAGATGCGGCTGATCTTCTGCCGCCTGCCATCGCGCATGTAAAACAGCTCCCTTCCTTCGCGGATCACATCGGTCAGGCACACGGTGCGCACGCCCGTCAATTCTTCGGTAGCGTAGAAATCACTGCGCGTTTTCTGCCGGTGCGGCAGGATCTCCAGCAGGATCGTTTCATCAGGGTTTGCATCAGCAATGATGACCTTGCGGAGCAATTCGATATAGGATGATTTTGAAAGGTCATTCAGCAGGTACGTGGCATCCGGCCACCAGAAGTGTTCGCGGTGCTTTTCGGGCAGGATCACCTGCCACGCGAAGAGCGATGGAAAGCCCTGCATCTCGATCAGGCGCGGCTCCGGCTTCCCGCCAGCGCCGGCGCATACGCCAAAATCAAAAGCGATGCAGTGCGGGTGCGCATCTTCCCCCGGCACATCCCATCCCGCAGGGATGGCGGCGTGGCTTTTTTGCAGGTACCCCGGTGTGCTGATCACATCGATGATGTGCTCGCACGCTTCCAGCATCTGGTCACGGAACGAACGGGG
>DASUVB010000137.1:0-2845 GCA_036373835.1 Flavisolibacter sp.
CCCTTTGAAATACAAGGGCCCCGGAGGAAAAATTCCGGCGAGAATGGAGTAGCCATTCAACACGCAGCACACAGCATTTCTACAACGCAAAGGGCGCAAAGCACGCAAAGTGCCGCAAAGAAATCTCTGTAAATTCTCTGCGGTATCCGGGATACTCAATTTTTAAAAATATTCCGGTTGAATATGGGGTACGCCATTCAACACGCAACATTTAAAATTCAACACTTAAAATTTAGAATTTCTAAACGATTCCCTGCACCACATTCGCAATGATGTGCGGTTTGCCAAGAGTGTAGTAGTGCAAAACCTTTACACCGGACTGCTTGAGCTCTTTTGATTGCTGCAGCAGCCATTCGGTTCCTACCTGCTCCACGTCGGCATCGGTCTTGCATTTGAGGATCTCGCTCGACAGCTCTTCGGGAATATCAACATGGAAGGTCCGCGGCACCACGGTGAGCTGTTTCTTCGAAGAAATCGGCTTCAGTCCGGGGATGATGGGAACATGGATGCCCGCGTCGCGGCAATTCTTTACAAAATCGAAATACTTGCGGTTATCAAAGAACATCTGGGTTGTGATATAATCGGCGCCCGCATCTACTTTGGCCTTGAGGAAGGCGAGGTCGGTCTGCAGGTTGGGGCTTTCGAAATGCTTTTCCGGGTAGCCGGCGACGCCGATGCAGAAATTCGTCTTCATGGGATTTTTCAGATCTTCCTCGAGGTATACGCCGGAATTCATGTTTACCACCTGCTGCAGCAGGTCGATCGCGTATTTATGTCCTCCCGGCTCAGGCTCAAAGAAACCTTCATTCTTCGGTGCGTCGCCACGGAGTACCAGCACATTGTCGACCCCAAGAAAGTTCAGGTCGATCAGGGCGTCTTCTGTTTCCTGCCGTGTAAAGCCACCGCAGATCAGGTGCGCCACGGCGTCTACCTGGTAGCGGTGCATGATCGCCGCGCAGATGCCTACCGTTCCCGGACGCTTGCGCACCTCCACCTTGTCGAACGTGCCGTCGGGCTTGCGCTTGAACATGCTTTCGCTACGGTGATAGGTGACATTGATGAAGCCCGGCTTGAATTCCATCAGCGGGTCCAGGAGCTCCCACAATGCGTTGATGCCCTTCCCCTTCAGCGGCGGCAGCACCTCGAAGGATACCAGCGTGGATGTGGCCTGGTTGATCTGGTCAATTACTTTCATAAAGACGGCAAACTTAAGAAAGGAAAGAGAAAGGACACAATGTTCAACGTTGCAGGTTAAAGGTTTAAGGTTTCCGCGCGTCGTAACCTGGAATACCCTGGTAAGGAAAGAAAGACCCTGCGAACCGCGATCCGCGATCCGCAAACCGCAAACCGCAAACCGCGAACCGCGAACCGAGAAGTTCTGTATTCCTTAACATCCCGTGTGTGCGTTTCAATTATTTTTACCAAAACAACCGTTTGGCCATTACCATCCATACCAACAACCTGGTGAAGACCTACCGCAACCGCGTGGTGGTGAACCATGTTTCCATCGAAGTGAAGCAGGGTGAGATCGTGGGATTGCTGGGGCCTAACGGCGCAGGTAAGACGACGACCTTCTACATGGTGGTGGGCCTGATCAAGCCCGACGAGGGCGAAGTATTCCTCGACGAGCAGAACATCACGCAGTTGCCTATGTACAAAAGGGCGCAGCTGGGCATCGGCTACCTTCCCCAGGAAGCGTCCATCTTCCGGAAGCTGAGCGTGGAGGACAATATCAGTGCGGTGCTGGAAATGACGCGCCTGACGCGCAGGCAGCAAAAGGAGAAGCTGGAATCGCTGCTCGATGAATTCCGCCTGCACCATGTACGGAAAAGCCCGGGTGATGTGCTGAGCGGGGGCGAAAGAAGGCGTACCGAGATCGCCCGCGCACTGGCGGTGGATCCCAAGTTCATCCTGCTGGATGAACCCTTTGCGGGTATCGACCCGATCGCGGTGGAGGACATCCAGTCTATTGTCGCCAGGCTGAAATACCGCAATATCGGCATCCTCATCACCGATCATAACGTAACTGAAACCCTTTCCATCTGCGACCGTGCCTACCTGCTGATCGAGGGGAAGATCTTCAAGCATGGCAGCGCCGAGGAACTGGCAGAGGATGAGCAGGTGAAAAAGCTGTACCTGGGCCGCAACTTTGAGCTCAAACGGAAAGACTACCTGCTCGATGGCATGGACTTGCTGCAGGGCATTGATCCCGGCAGCCTCCCGGACAATTTGTAATGTTCGCTGTTCGCGGTTCGCTGTTCGCGGTTAAATCAACTTCTTCCTATCTTCCGCTTCCAATGAAGCTCCTCAGTCCCGCCATATCCAGGCTGGCCCGGTTCCGCATGTGGTCCATGGAACAATGGATCAATGACCCGGTTACCTCGCAGTTTGTTGTGTGGCAGGACCTGCTGGCTGCAGGACAGTACACTGAGTTCGGTAGGACGTTTCGCTTTGATCATGTGCAGTCGCTGGAGGATTACAAGCGGCTGGTTCCGCTGCAGGATTATGAATCGCTGCGTCCCTACATCGAAAGAATGATGAAGGGCGAAGAGAATATTTTGTGGAACACCCCCGTTAGCTGGTTTGCCAAAAGCAGCGGCACCACCAGCGAAAAGAGCAAGTTCATACCCATCAGCACCGAAAGCCTGAAGGACAACCACTACAAGGCATCGAAAGATGTGCTTACACTATATTATGCGTCCAACCCCGACAGCGACCTGCTGACAGGCAAGAGCCTCGTGATCGGTGGCAGCCACCAGATCCATGAAGTCAATGAAGGCGTGCAGTACGGCGACCTTAGTGCCGTGATCCTGCAGAATACGCCCTTCTGGGGGCACTGGCTGCG
>DASUVB010000138.1:0-5908 GCA_036373835.1 Flavisolibacter sp.
TCTGCTCAGCTCCGTAGGAGCGACAGCTTGGTAGCAACGGAAAGATTTGAATAAAACATCAGCTCCGTAGGAGCGCCAGTTCGGTAGAAATGTATATTCAGAAGAAATAATAGCTCAAACCAGGCCCAGCTGGTGTGGTACCGGAATACCAGGCGTGGCGCGTATTTTTCTGTAATACTGAAAAGTTGTTATGGACAAAGACAATAAAGCCGGCAACGTGAATGAACCTGGCGATATCGGGAAAAAGCAAGAAACCCAGCAGGAGCAGGAGCCCCGCAAGCCGCATGCGGGCGCGTTCAATGAAACAGCTACAACCGATACAAAAAGCACGATAAATGTAGAGGAAGCCAACCAGGAGCAGGAACGCAAAGAAGCTATGCGGGAAAGAGACTAGCGACCGGGAATAAATAGCCGGGAGTCGATAGCCTGTGAAAGTTGAACGATGGTTGAACGATAGTTGAACAGTAATGGAAACTTTTTGCTGGCCATCGATCTTCATATCTACAACTCTGCGAACTGCGAACCGCGAACCGCGAACCGCGAACTGCGAACCGCGAACCGCGAACCGCGAACCGCGAATTGCAACGGACTTACATTCTTAGATCTTCAGATCTGGGATCTACAAATCTGCGACTCGCCTTTTCCTGCTTCGTATTAATTTAGTGGGATATGAGATCCCTGCAACTACTTCTGATACTGCTGGTTACCACGTTGTATTCCCTGGCGCAGCAACGGCTGGCTCCGCTAACGGTTGATAAGATCATGCGCGATCCTTCGTGGATAGGGACCTCTCCCGCATCACCGCGCTGGTCAGCAGACGGCCGGCTCGTCTTCTCCTGGAATCCCGAAAAGGCAGTCGCCGATTCCCTGTATTTCATTACTGCAAAGGACCGCACGCCCCGCAAGAGCACCGTGCTACAGCGCCGGGAAACGGTATTCGCAGACCGTGTCGCATTCAACCCACGCGGGGATGCATCCACCTATATTAAGTATAATGACGTTTTTTATACGGACCGTTCAGGAAAGGAACACCGTGTAACGGAAACACCGGAACCGGAATCAGTACCGTATTTTACCCGGAACGGAACACATATCGTCTACTCCCGGAGCCTCAACCTGTATGCCTGGGATATCGCCACGGGCACGACCAAACAGCTGACGAACTTTAAGAGAGGTCCGGCGCCTAAAGATCCGGCAGCCGCCCTCAATGCACAGGAACGCTGGCTGCAACGGGACCAGCTTCAAACTTCGGACGTTATCGCTTTGCGGAAAAAGAAAAAAGAAGAAACGGCAGCGGCCGTTAAAGCCGCAACGCTTCCCGAGCTACGATCGATCTACCTGGACGACAGGAATCTTGCTTCCGCGATCATTTCACCGGACGAGCGATTCGTTGCCTACCGTCTTTCCCGCCAGGCTCCAGGAGCAAAAACAACCATTGTCCCGGACTACGTGACTGAAAGCGGTTTCACCACAGATATTGGTGCCCGCACCAAGGTCGGTGCGCCCGGCAGCACCAGCGAGTTTTTCATCTTTGACCGGGAAAAAGACACAGTGTACCAGTTGTCGACGGCGCAGATCCCGGGTATCTACGATGCCCCCGATTATGCAAAGGATTACCCCGCCAGGGACACCGCGAAAAAGAAAATACCGCGCGCCGTTACAGTCTATGGACCTGCATGGAACCAGGACGGATCGTATGCGCTTGTTGATATCCGCTCTTCAGATAACAAGGACCGGTGGCTGATGCTGCTGGATCCCGCCTCAGGTAAGCTGACACAGGCTGACCGGCAGCGCGACGAGGCCTGGATCGGCGGACCCGGCATATCTTCCAATTTGTTTACGCCCTATCCCCGCATCTGGATCGATAACAGCACATTCTGGTTCAAAAGCGAGGCGACGGGCTACATGCACCTGTATACGTATAATGTGAAATCAGGAAAGAAAACCGCGCTGACCAGTGGCGCTTACGAAGTGCAGGAAGCACAGTTGTCGAAGGACCGGTCATACTTTTATATCACGACCAACGAGGTGCACCCGGGTGAGAAGCATTTCTACAGGCTGAAAGTATCAGGTGGAATCCCGGAAAGGATCACTACGATGACCGGCGCGCATGAAACGGTGCTGTCACCTGATGAAAAGCATATTGCCTTCCTGTATTCGTATTCCAACAAACCATGGGAACTGTACCTCATGGAAAACAAGCCGGGGGCGCGACAGTACCAGGTGACCACGCTGGCGCAGACAGATGAATTCCGCTCGTACCCATGGATGGATCCAAAACTGGTGACGTTCCGTGCAGCTGACGGAGCCGAAGTACATGCACGATTATACAAGCCGGCGAACGCGCATCCGTCGAAGCCGGCGGTCATCTTTGTTCATGGTGCCGGTTATCTTCAGAACGTGCACCGGTGGTGGAGCAGCTATTTCCGCGAATACATGTTTCATAACCTGCTGGCAGAACAGGGATATACCGTGCTGGATATTGATTACCGCGGGAGCTCAGGATATGGAAGGGACTGGCGTACCGGCATCTACCGGCATATGGGAGGAAAGGACCTGTCCGATCATGTTGACGGCGCAAAATACCTCGTGGAGCAGCATGGTATCAACCCGTCGGCTATAGGAATATATGGCGGATCATACGGTGGCTTCATCACGCTGATGGCCATGTTTACCAAACCGGGAACATTCGCATCCGGCGCCGCGCTGCGGTCTGTCACGGACTGGGCGCACTACAACGATCCATATACATCGAACATTCTCAATGAACCATTCAACGACAGTCTCGCGTATGCGCGCAGCTCGCCGATCTATTATGCACAGGGTCTGCAGGGTCACCTGCTGATGTGCCACGGCATGGTGGATGTGAACGTTCATTTCCAGGATATCGTTCGCCTGACGCAGCGATTGATCGAACTGGGTAAGGAGAACTGGGAGCTGGCTGTCTACCCGGTAGAAGATCATGCCTTTGTTGAACCCAGCAGCTGGACCGATGAATACAAAAGGATCCTGAAGCTGTTCAACAATACGCTTAAGCAGGTTGCTCCCTGACGCCAGGACAATTGCGCCCGTAATTGTTGCGATGGCGTTCCATACAACAACAATGTCGTGTCCGCCGTAATGAGTGCTTGCGCAACCCGGAGTAAGCTTCCGCTGTGCTCGCCGTGTTCCCTGTAGTTTTCCGCCATCCAAAGAAATAAATATTCATGGTAACGACTGATAATCAATCAAATAATGCATCCTGCAGAACCCGGAACGGTATTTGAAAGTTTCTGGACGATGCCAAACCGGTTTCATAAAATGGACCTGGGGACCCTGCAGCAACTTTACGAGCGCAGGTCCGCCGAACTGGAGACCTCCCTCCTGAAGGGGATCGGCTGGAAACAGGTGACATACCTGCAAAAAACCATCCGCAGGATATCCATGCTGATCTACCAGAAACTGAATCCTTCCGCATAATTCAAACCTTTAATTTGTTTAGGCACATTTACTTAGTAGTAATCCGATTGTCTGGTCTTTGTTACTCACTTACCTTGGCAACCGAATGAATGCACCTGTTGCCATGAAACCCAGACTCTCTGACCACGACCGGGAAACGATCAAAGACATTTACGAAGAGGTGAAAAAAATCCCGGCTACGCTGAAGGACCTCGACCAGATAGAAATGCTTCTTACAAAAGCGATCGGCGTCGCAGAAAAATACGGTACGGTACAGAATGATCTTTTGAAGGGGTTGCACGAAACTGCCGCACAGCAACTTTCAAAAGCAAGGAGCCTTCCCGCGCGCGACAAGGGAAAATGGCAGGCTGTTGCTGACCTGAAACTGCATCTTATTGGTGACCTTATCGGCTGGTTCTAAAAAAAACCTCCCTTGCGGGAGGTACATCGTTGCCACGGTTCCAGGTTTTTTTACAGGATATGGATTGCTACGGTGGCCTTGGTTTTCACAGGATGCCGGTCTTTCATGGATTGGATACCCCTGCAGAGAAAGAAACATGCCACAGCCACTACCGCTTTTCACGCATTACAGTGTTTACACAAAAACACTTGTCAGCGAAGGCTGGAAATTGCTCAGACCACGACCCCAAACTCTCAATTCTCCATTCTCCATTTCTCTTCAGGCTTCTTCATTCACCGTATACGTAACATGGTAGTGCATTGCATAAGGTAATGGCTCAATAGGTTTTCTGCGGTGGGTAGCCCAGACCCTTGTGAACGCAGCGCCGTAATACAGGATCAGCGAAGTATAGAATACAAACAGCAACAACAGCACGATGGAAGCAGAAGTGCCATAGAGCGTGTTGACATTGCTGTACGTCAGCAGCCATTGAAGGATCACGCGTCCTGCTGCGAACAGGAGGGAGGTGACAAAAGCTCCTGCCAGCGCTACCTTCCATCCCGGCCTTCCGTCGGGCAGGTAGCGAAATACGAGCGCAAACCAGAGCATGACGATCACAATCGACACCAGGTTGTTCAGGAACGTGTTGAAGTATAGCGACAGTGCCGGCGAAAAATCATAAATCGACTCGCCAATGAAAGCCTGAAGCCCCTCTACCAGCAGGCCGGTTACGAACAAGACGCCGGCTACGAGTATGATCAGCACCGATTTAACGCGGGCCAGGAGTTCCTGGGAGAACGGTCGGCGGCGAACCGCACGGATCTTCCACACCTGGTTGATCGAATTCTTGATCACCTTGAAAAGTGTTGTCGCCACGAATACCAGGAAAATAAACCCTGCCAGCGTCATGTACCAGTTCTGGGCCAGCTTCCGCAACGCCAGGAGTACATCCGCCACCTGGCTGCCAGCTTCATGACCAATAATCCCAGAAAGGCTTTCCAGCAGTTCCGAGCGGATCGTTTTTGAAGGAATCACCAGCTTGAGCGACTGGATGAGTATCACCAGTATAGGCGGCAATGCGAACGTGGTAAAGAACGCAGTGGCCCCTGCCATCCGCAGCGGGTCGGTGCGAAGCAGCTCGCCCAGCGCCCTGCCAAATAAAGGTGCCGTATCGCGGATAAAGCGTTTCACGTTCTGTATCAAAATACAACATTCGGCACACTGCACCTTTCTTTCTGCTGTAATTCGTCGCGCATGAACCTCGGCCATGTTGTCCTAAACCGGACAGTCAACGCACCACCGACCGGACTTGAAGAAAGTCTAACCTGTTAAAACACTGCTGTGAACAAGGATGCAACCTTGTAAAAATCATGATGCAGGGTAGCAAACCAGCGCGGGAGTTGTTATATTTATAATGAAACCCCGTCATGCATATCCACATCAACCAGAGACAGGCGCTTCACCCGTTCAACATCTTCATCCTGATTTTGTCGCTGTACGTGATCGGGGCGTTGATCGTCGATGCTTTCTTTGTGCTGTCCCCGGAAGAGTCCCGCCTGATCCACCAGATCGATTACGCGATATGCGTGGTTTTTTTCATTGATTTCCTGGTCCGGTTGTTCACGGCAAAAAGCAAGCTGCAATACATGAAATGGGGGTGGATCGATCTGATTTCCAGCATACCTGTGTTTGATGTCTTCCTCGCCGGCCGGCTATTCCGCATCATCCAGCTGCTGCGTGTGCTGCGAGCGTTCCGGTCGCTGCGAATGGTCATTAAGTATTATTACAGTGACCGTGTCAAGGGCGCATTTACATCGGTGGGAATCATCGCAGTGCTGATGGTCATTTTTTCAGCCATTGGTATCCTTCACGTGGAGAAAGATGCACCGGGCAGTAATATCAAGACTGCAGAAGATGCCTTGTGGTGGGCATATGTCAGCATCACCACGGTTGGATATGGTGATAAGTTCCCGGTGACAAGCGAGGGGAGGATCATAGCCGTTGCGCTGATTACGGTTGGCGTTGGCCTGTTTGGCACCTTCACTGCATACGTGGCTTCGTGGTTCGTGG
>DASUVB010000139.1:0-3621 GCA_036373835.1 Flavisolibacter sp.
TGCGGAGAATACCACCGAGGAAGGCCGTGCGCAGAACCGCCGGACAGAACTCAAGGTTACCGCGAGTGGAGATAAATAACAACCCGGAGCAGGATAAACCCATCGTCCCTGCAGTTTTTTGTGATAGCTTGGGATCATGAACAGTGAGCTCCTGTACCAGCTGGCACTGACCCTGGTGCCGAATATCGGTGACGTTCATACGAAAATACTGGTGCAGCATTATGGAAATGCTGCCGACATCTTCCGCGCGCCGCAGGCGCAGCTGGAAAAGATCGAAGGCATCGGTGCAGTGCGCGCACGTTCGATCAGGGAATTCCAGGATTTTTCCCGTGCCGAAAAAGAGCTTCGCTTTATTGAAAAATACCGGATACAGACGTTCTTCCTGTCGGAGCCTTCGTACCCCCAGCGGCTGCTGCACTGCTATGATCCACCTACATTATTGTTTTACCGTGGGACCGCGGACCTGAATGCCAGCCGCATCCTGGCGATCGTGGGCACGCGTAGCTATACCGAATACGGAAAGCAGTTCACCGAAAACCTGGTGAAGGACCTGGCAGGTAACGGGATTCTTATCATCAGCGGCCTTGCCTATGGGATCGATGCGATCGCGCACAAAGCCGCGCTGAAAAACGACATCCCGACGGTGGGCGTCGTAGGCCATGGACTCGATACGATCTATCCGCCGGATCATGCGCCGCTGGCAAAGGACATGATCAGGCATGGCGGTGGCATTCTTTCGGAATTTTTCAGTGGCGGCAAGCCCGACAAGCACAACTTTCCCCTGCGCAACCGCGTGGTGGCGGGGTTAAGCGACGCGACCGTCCTGGTGGAAACGAACATCAAGGGCGGGAGCATGATCACGGCAAAGCTGGCCGATTCCTACAACCGTGATGTGTTTGCCGTCCCGGGCAGAAACACAGACAAGAACAGCTCCGGCTGCAATCATCTTATCCGGCGCAACAAGGCCATCCTTCTGGAAAGTGCGGATGACCTGCTGCAGGTGATGGGATGGACGGAACAGGGGAATAAGAAGCAGCTCACGCAGCGCCAGCTGTTCGTGGAATTATCAGCCGAAGAGCAAAGCATCGTGCAGCTGCTGCAGGAAAAAGAACAGGTGCATATCGACGAGATCAACATCAGGTGTGGTCTGAACAGCAGCGCCATCGCGGCCGCAATTCTTAACCTCGAGCTGAAGGGTGTGGTGCTGTCTCTGCCCGGCAAGATATACCGGCTGGTGTGAGTGCGCAGAATGTATTTCTATATCAGGTATCCGATGCGGATTCTCATTATAAGGTGGAAGCGATACACATCACCGTTCAACCTCGTGCTGGGAACCGGGGCCATGGGACTAAACGGAAACTCCGCGGGTGTAATGACAGGATCATTGATCGAATAACGGGTGAAAATGACACGGCAACCAGCACCGCCGGACAGGTCCACGTGAAATTTCTTCATGTAGGTTACAATTCCATACGTGAACGCGGCGGCGAGAACATGCGAACGTGCCATGCCACTTGTGAAATGGACATCGCTCTTTAAATCCCGGTCGTAATACCAGTTCGAATCCTGGAAAATTAGCCGCCGTCGCAGATAGCTGATATCGAAGCCAAAATATTCGCGCTCGTTTTTGATAGCAGGTTTGTAGTAGTACTTAGATTCTAACCGGACGCGCGCGATCTGTAGTTCCCTGTACGTATCGAATTTCTTAACGGGAACAAGGGTTTCCAGTACTATTGCAAACCGTTCGCTTAGCTGAACCTCACATCCCGGCTGAACCGCCAGCGCATCAAAGCCAATCAGCGCCGGAGAAAGCAGTAATCTGTATTGCCTGTCCTGTGCATAACTTTTAAGCCCGCAAATACATAGAATAACAAGCAGTGTGGTTTTTAAATTCATTCCTATCTGGTGGGACTAAATATATTCCAAAAAGTTTAACTGTGTTCTCCCCCGGCCTGCACTTACATTCTCCAGCCTGTAGTACTTTGCCCGTATTTATGTACCCCTATCTTTGCACATGGCAACAAATTCTTCTCCCCGGCAATTCATTGAAGGTTTAACTTTTGACGACGTCCTGCTGGTGCCGGCGCACTCGCAGGTGCTGCCCCGCGACGTTGATATCCGAACACGGCTTACACGCGACATTACCCTGAATATCCCGATGCTTTCCGCGGCCATGGATACGGTAACGGAAGCTTCGCTCGCCATCGCGCTGGCGCGTGAAGGAGGGCTTGGCATCCTGCACAAAAACATGAGCATCGAACAACAGGCCGAGCAGGTTCGCAAGGTAAAGCGAAGTGAAAGCGGCATGATCATCGACCCGATCACGCTGCCGGTGGATGCCACCATCGGCGATGCGCTGCGGCTGATGCGCGAGAACAGGATCGGCGGCATTCCCATTGTCGCCAATGGCGGCAAGCTCGCAGGCATACTCACCAACCGTGACCTGCGCTTTGAAGAAGATATGAAAAGGCCGGTCAGCCAGGTGATGACAAAGGAGGGACTGATCACCGCCCCGGAAGGAACAGACCTGAAGGGTGCGGAGAAGATCCTGCGGCAGACCAAAATCGAAAAGCTTCCCGTCGTCAATAAATCAGGGAAGCTGATCGGGCTGATCACCTACCGGGATATTTTACAGGTGACCTCCTACCCGATCGCGGTGAAGGATGCGCTGGGACGCCTGCTGGTGGGTGCTGCTGTAGGCGTCACGTCCGACCTGCAGGATCGCGTGGCGGCTTTGCAGGCTGTAGGTGTTGATGTGATCTGCCTCGACAGCGCGCACGGGCATTCGAAGGGCATCATTGATTCCCTGAAAATGGTCAAAAAGAATTTCAAAAAGGTAAATGTTATCGCGGGCAACGTGGCTACCACCGAGGGTGCGCAGGCGCTGATGGACGCAGGCGCGGATGCCGTGAAAGTGGGCATCGGGCCGGGATCCATCTGCACCACGCGTATTGTTGCAGGAGCCGGGGTGCCTCAGCTCACGGCCATCATGCAGGCCAACGCGGCGCTGTCAAAGAAAGGAATTCCACTGATCGCGGATGGAGGTATCCGGTACACCGGTGACATGGTGAAGGCCCTGGCCGCGGGTGCCAATTGCGTGATGATGGGAAGCATCTTTGCGGGCACGGAAGAAAGCCCGGGCGATACCATTATTTACGAGGGCCGC
This sequence comes from Flavisolibacter sp., assembly GCA_036373835.1. Taxonomy (GTDB): domain Bacteria; phylum Bacteroidota; class Bacteroidia; order Chitinophagales; family Chitinophagaceae; genus Flavisolibacter. Next base: position 3,167 of record DASUVB010000139.1, read on the forward strand.
AAGTTCAAGGAATACCGTGGCATGGGATCACTGGGCGCCATGTCCACGGGCAGCAGCGACCGGTACTTCCAGGACCCTGTAGCCGACGTAAAAAAATATGTTCCCGAAGGCATTGAAGGCCGTGTGGCGTACAAGGGAATGCTGAAAGAGATCGTGTACCAGTTTGTGGGGGGCCTGCGAGCCGGTATGGGATATTGCGGTGCGAAAAATGTATCCGAGCTGCAGCGTGCCTCCTTTGTAAAGATCACCAACGCCGGGATGCGCGAGAGCCATGCGCACGATGTGGAGATCACGCGGGAAGCGCCGAATTACAGCAGGAAATAAATTTGAAAAATAAATTCGCCGGTGAAAGGCATTCCCCTCCGGGATATGTCGTTATCCATGCTGCGCCGGAATTCAAATGACTTGTATGATGAGGAACTTGCTGCTGGTTTCGCTGTTGCTTCTTTCCAGCC
>DASUVB010000140.1:0-4388 GCA_036373835.1 Flavisolibacter sp.
CTGTCAAAAAGTTTTTCATCCGCCAGCCGGGCCACCTGGGCTGCAAATTTTTCCGCGTCCGCCACTGCCTTATCCTTCAGCTGCTGCCAATCGTCGTCCGAACGGACCGGTGGCGCATCGAAGCTGAATGTATCGTGCGCTTCAAGCGGCCCGCCCTGGAGCACCTTTAAAACAGCGCTTACATAATAATTGATGTGGAAGACCAGGACGGCAATGGTGTTGCAGGATCCCACCTGCCGGGTGGCTTCTTCCCAGGTCACATCGGCCAGCGTATCGCGCAGGTTCACCGATGTCCAGTTTCCGCCAAAGTGTACATCCCTGAAGTGCTTTGCCAGTTGTTCCGTGTGTTTCATATCCTTTTTCGATTGTGATTTGTAAACCGGAGGCTCGCGTATACGGTACCGCGTTCTTACCGCAATTTCCCGGGGCCTTTCTTTGCAGGCTTCCTTCTGATCTTTTCCTCCAGCCGCTGCAGGTAGAACGCGTAGCTGGCACGTACCAGGTCCGTCACTTCTTCATCAATTTCACTTTCCTTTTCAATGAGGATGTGGTGGGTCCAGAACCCTGTCCCCGGCTGTACCGATTCCGTGATCCGCGGGCTTTTGATCTTCTTACCCGTCAGGATCGTCAGCACGATGCTGCCTTCCGGTCTCGAATGAACCCACAGCTGCGGCATCCATACCCAGATGTATTTATACGCCTCCCCGAATGACACCTGCGTCCTGGATACCGCGATAGCGGGGCTGCATACCCCTTCGATCACCCTCCGCAACCGCCGGAATAACACGAACGCCTGTTCATGTCCCCTGAAAAATGCCGCGATATCTGGTTCCGTATCCTGGCTCATAGTCATGCCGGCTAACCTTCTTTTTCAATAGTCAGGGGTTCTCCAAATGCGATCCGGTGGCCGTCAATGGTGTGCACCGTGAATTCACGCTGCCCCCATGGTTTGTCGGTGATGTCGCCGATCGTTTCCAACCGCCTTCCCTTCAATTCAATATATAATGCATCAATATTCTCTACCTCCAGGTAGGCAAACCACGAATGGCAGCCTGTTTCCGAAGCCGGCACCTCATCAGGACATTCACCGATCATAATGGAAACTTGGTCGCGGTACAGGAACTGCCAGCCGCCGGTTGTCCACAGCGTTTGAAAACCCAGCTTGTCCGTATAAAATGCGGCGGATCGCTCCAGGTTCTGTACTGCGAGTACATACCTCCCGCCCGAGATCCTGCTTGTCATGCCTGTTAATTGAATATATGTTCGTTGGTCACCGTCGGCCTCTTTCTCTTCCTCTTCCTGTTTCTCACAATCACGCGTATGGTTGAAAATTTTACCGCGACCATTGCTCACGCGTGATGCGGTACACGAAAAGTAAGCAGTCCGACCAGATCGTCAGCTTCTCTTTTGATAGCCCGTTCTTCCCGGCAACGCGCTGCGACGGGATATTCCTGGGATCAATAAGTGAAATGACAGAATCGGCCAGGTTTTGGAAAGCCTTATCAATAAAGAGCTTTGCCGCTTCAGCTGCATATCCCTGGCAACGATAGGGTCTCAGGATGTCGTATCCCACTTCCACTTCTTCCACACCGTCAACAACCTGCAGCAGAAGTCCGCACTGCCCGATCAGCTCATTTGTTTCCCGGTGATGCAATGCCTGCAGGCCGAATCGGTTCTCGCGGTAACGGGCCATCTGGCGGTCGATCCACCATTGTGATTTTTCCTCCGGGGTGTTGCCCTCGATCATGGGAAAAAATTCAAGGGCCTCTTCATCCCTGAAAAATTCCGACCACGGGATCACGTCACCGGGACCCAGGAAGCGGGTGCGCAGTCTCTCCGATTGCAGGCCATCACGGTAAGTATACGTTCGCATCATGCTTTGCATAGACGATGATTGTTCCTAATTCAGCATGTGGACGATATCATGCACGTCCATTGACTTTTCATCAAATTCTTTCATGGGCACATCGTTCAGGACCGTCCCGAGCTTGCGGAAGTCGTACTTCTCGCGGAACTTGTCATATGTGTTTTTGATCATGCGCTGCACTTCATCCCGGTCAATGCGGTCAGTGAGGTCAATGACGTACGAATCCTGCGCCACGTACAGCAGGAGGGTATGCCCGCCGGAAACGAAACGGCAGGTGAACCGGCATGCAAGGCCCTTCTTCGTTGGAGCGGATTTCCGCATGACCTCCAGTTCGAGGTGGGAATCCACCGGCGACGCGCCCGGCTGGAAGTCCGCCGGGTTGTAGATCCATTCATCCACTACCAGTTCGGTTTGTTCTATCATAATGTGAAATGTAAAATGTAAAAGTAAAAATGAAAAAAAACAGCCCAAAATTTGTCGAAGGTTCGCGGATATCCCAAAGCGGGCGCTGCTCTTCCTCTGCCTTCCTCGCCTTACGCTACCTTCTTCTCCTCCTCTTACTCGTTCTCTTTCTCTTCCTCTCCCTCTTTCCCTTTCTGTTCCACCTCACCCTGAGCTTGTCGAAGAGGGTGCATCCGCGCGTTCATGCAGCAGCATCCACGATGTGCCGAAGCGGTCGCGCAGCATGGCGAAGCGCGCAGCGAACGGCGTTTCCTCCATTTTCATGAAGACCTGCCCGCCATCGGTAAGGATGCCGTAAATCCGCTCCGCTTCTTCATTGCTGTCGACCCGCAATGTCAGGTACGCGCTGCGCATGGGTTCAGCGCCGGGAATATCGGCACCCATCAGCACCGTATTGCCGATCTCGATGCGTGCATGGACGATCTTTTCTCCCCAGTCCCCGGGAAGTTCCGGGTTCATCATCTCTTTATGTCTTACAATGCCGGTAATTTTCCCGGCAAGGCGTTTCTCGTAAAACCGGAATGCTTCCTCGCAATGGCCGGGATAGTTGACGTAAATATCCAGTTTCATGATCGCTGGTTTGATCGTTTAATGGTCTATGGCTTCAGGCTGGCCGCCTGTACGAACGCCCGGGTCTGAGGTACCTGCTTCCTTTCTTTGTCGCAAACCGCACAAGTATTTCTTTCGATTGTGCATCCACCACCTGGAAGTGAAGGTGTGGGAAGGCGGAATACCCGGTATTGCCCGAAAACCCGATCCGTTCGCCCTGCTTCACGGAATCACCAATGGCAACGGTAACGCCACCGGTCTGCAGGTGCCAGTAATACGCCCTGCTGTTGTCGGCATGCTGTATCACAATGTAATTCCCATCGGACAGGTGCTCGTCCTTCAGCCCGCCCTCCCGGCTGTCCGACCTGAGCGAAACGACCACGCCACCACGGGCTGCACATACCGGTGTGCCCGTCTTCATTTTAAAATCATAGGCCAGCTCACCTTTATGACTGAAGGAGCTGTTGGATCCCTGTACCAGCACGTACCCTTTGCCCGCCTCGTAGGGCAGGGTGTACACATAGCTGGTATCATCGGGTATCCTGCCCGATTTCAATCCCCGGACCTCCGGGGATGATAACTGCGCCTGGCAACAATTTGTGACCACAAACAGCCCGATGAAAATGATCAGTCGCATATGTTTACGAATTGCCCGTTACAAAAAATGATCTTTCACCACTTCCCACTGCAGGATCATTTGCATGTCACGCAACCTTTTCAGAGGCTGGCGGGTAAGCCTTATCCATGTTGCCGTGGATTTGTCGGCATCAACAGGAGCCTCTTCAACTTTTGCTTTGCGATTGCAAAAATCAGCCTCGAATCCATAGTAGGTGCCCCCTGACACACCTCCTGTAAGGCCCCGGACAAGAAAAAGGTCGCCGTCCTGCATGCAGAACTGGTAGGTGGCATGTCCTCGTATAAATGAAACAAATATGGTCAATTGTCGCTCGTTGATGGTGATTTCACCGTAGGCCTCGGGATCCATGCCGCCTTCGCCATAACGGATAATGAAAGTATTGTTCTGCAAAAAGCGTGTATACGAACCTGATTTCCTGTCGCCCAGATACACTGCAAGGATGCGTGGACTGCCTTCGTTAATGGAACTGTCGGGACGCAACTCCGGTATAGTGTCCCTGTACTCCAATACCAGGGCAAGGTCCCCGGAACCATCGCCATCGAGATCACCGGCGGCACTGTCTTTTACAAACCAACCGTGAGGAATAAAGTCACCGATGGCAGACCCGGTTGCGGGAAGTACCGGATATATAAAATCGGTCTGCTGCGCATACGACACACGCCCTGCGCCAGCCATAAAAATGAAGCAGGTGAGAAATAACTGGTATCGACAGGCAGAAGGTATCATTCCAACAGAACTAATTTACCCAATTGCAGGCGAACTGCAACTGTCAAGCGCTGAATGTGGATCCAGGCAGTTGACAAGCCCGGACCGGCGGATCGTACGGCCTGCATAGCCGTAATACCTTCATGAAATGTCCCGGAATTTTCTTCA
>DASUVB010000141.1:0-2543 GCA_036373835.1 Flavisolibacter sp.
GAAAATGAGCTGGCCCCACCGGTTGTAGATTGAAAAACGGTAGTGGGAAATTCGGCCAAAAAGCAGCGGCCGGAAGACGTCGTTCCTGCCATCACCATTAGGAGTAAAGGCGGTAGGTGCATAAAAGCCCCTGAGGCAATCCTTTGCTTCCACTGTTACGGTATCGGTGCCGGAACATCCTTCCGGACCAGTTACGGTCAGCCAGTAAGCGCCAGGCTGGGTAATAGTGATGGCCTGCGTGGTTGCGCCGGTATTCCAGTTATGAGACGTGAAATTGCCGGAAGCCGCAAGCTGCATGGTGCCATAGGAACAGATGGCAGTATCTGCGGGCAGGAAACCGGCAGGCAGCGCGATGAGACCTGTTATGGTGACGGAGCCAGTTCCTGCACACCCGTTCGCATCGGTCACCTGCACCGAGTAAGTTCCCGGCGCGCTTACTGTTAGCTGGCTCGCGCTGCTCCCCGTATTCCACAGGTATGACGAAAATGTTCCCGGCTGAAGCGTACGCGTACTTCCGTCGCACAACGCCGAAGACGACCCCAGCGACACTACGGGATTCGGGAATACGGAAATTACCTGGAGGGTGTCTTTTGATATGCAGCCGTCCACCGTCGTTGCCTCGACTGCATAAGTTCCTGCGCTGGTCACCATGATCTGTGGCGTTGTAGCTCCTGTATTCCAGGAATAAGAAGTATAGGATCCTGCCTGCAGCAGCACGGATCCACCCGAGCAAAAGGAGGTATCGTTCCCCAGGTTCACCTGCGGTACTGCAAAAGTGTTTATGGTAATAGTGTTGCTTTCCACGGGGGTGCTGCTGACGCATGGACCCGAGCCGGTTATGGTGCATTGAATGACATCACCATTCACCAGGTTTCCTACTGTATACTGGCTGGAGCCGCCGCCTGCTGCGACGCCATTTTTCGTCCACTGGTACACCACGGCGCTTCCCGCATCCACTGCCTGCGCCGTAAAGGTGACAGAGCCTCCCGGGCAAATGGTTGTTGCAGGTGCACTGATGGTCACGGAAGGAACCAGCGACGGGTTGATGGTGATGGTAACGGAATTGCTGGTGACAACTCCGCAAATATTACCGGGTGTCACCTGGCAGGTCACCACATCGCCATGATCCAGTGTGGCGCTGCTGAACGTGGTGCCCGTACCGGAGGCAACCCCGTTGACGAACCACTGGTATTGCGGATTAGGACCTGCGTTTGCAGCAGTAGATGCAAAATGCACGGTGGTGCCGCTGCAAACAGCCGGCGTGGCCGTCGATATCGATAATGTTGGTTCGGGCAGCACCGACACGATCACGCTGTCCTTTGAAAAACACCCGGGCGTCGCAGAATACGAAGTGTTGACAAAATATTTATGTGTCGTAATGCTGTTACCGTTGTTGGTAAGCGTCACCGTAGGATTGGCAACCGTGGTGGAGCTGAGTCCCGTGGCAGGTGACCAGCTGTATCCATACAGCAGGTTGGCGGTAGTTCCCAGCTGGGCGGTCTGTCCCGAGCAGATGGTAACATCGGCGCCCGCTTCTGATGGCGGCATGCTGGTGTAGATGATCACATTTTTGATGGAATGGTTATCGGTCAGCGCGCCTGTTGCTGCGGTAAAACCAAGATACCCGGTGAAGTTGAACTGCTGGAAACCCGTGAGGTACAAAATGTCGTTTACGAACACGCTGATATTTCCGTTGTTGTATGTAATTTTCGCATGATTGTAACTGTTAGAACGCAGGAAAGCCAGGCTGCCGCCGCTGTTTTCCACCGTGGGCTGCGCCCAGCATTCGTCGTAGCCGGCGCCCCATCGCAGTTCTATTTTGGGAACGGATCCGAAACAGTTCAGGTAGGTGTCGAAGCAGACTTTCAATCCTGTTGCTGTAGCGGGGATACCAAGCCCTCCCCCGGAGACAAAGCCGGTTGGAGGAACATCCAGGAAACAAAACGCGATGCCGTCAGCGGCTGAACCGTCGTACATGCGGAAATCAAATTCTGCCGTCCAGCTGTTGCACTGTGCCAGGTTGATAGGCTGGTTAAAGAAAATGGAGCCGCTCTGGTTGGTAGTAGCCGGCGTCAGTCGGATCTCTGTGTTACCTGTCCCCGTGACATTGGCAACAGTAGCAGCACCCTGCAAATTCCAGCCGGCCGTATTTACCGGCGACCCTGTCAGCTGCGCGAACACATAAGTCTGTGCGGCACTGTTGAGTACGCATGTGAATACCGGTAAAAGCAGCAGGAAGATTCTGATAAGCATGGACGTGGCAGGTAAATATAGTTAAAAGGTGGGAGTGTTGCAGCCGGGAGGACGGAGCCCAGATCCGGGAGCCCGGAGACGGCAGACTTGAGCCGGGAGACGGGGGCCAGGAGTTGGGAGACGGGAGCCTGGAGTCGGGAGCCCGGAGTCGGGGAGCCAGGAGCCGGAACGCGAACTGCAATCCGCCTTCGCACAAGGCTACGGCGGACAAGACTGCGAACTGCAATCCGCCTTCGCACAAGGCTACGGCGGACAAGACTGCAAACTGCGATCCGCCTTCGCACAAGGCT
>DASUVB010000142.1:0-5167 GCA_036373835.1 Flavisolibacter sp.
ACAGGCGTCAGGCTCCCGACTCCCGACTCCCAACTCCCGACTCCCAACTCCCGGCTCTGGACTCCCGTCTCCAGTTCCCAGTAACCAGCAACCAGCAACCACCTCCCCCTTTCCCCAAAAAACATTAAATTGTTTGCAGTAAAGAATCAGCATGTTATATCCACCTGTACAGAACTATGTGAATGGCCGGTTTGTGACCCCGGCGACTGACCGTTACCTTGATGTGATCTCCCCCCTGGACGGCACCCTGCTGTCCAAAGTTCCCATGTCGGGAAAGCAGGACCTCGACTTCGCGGTGGCCGCGGCGCTTTCAGTTTTTCCGGCCTGGTCGAAGACACCGATCAAGGAACGTGTGCAGGTCTTTTTCCGGTATAAAACTTTGCTGGAAAACAACCTGCGTGAGCTGGCAGAGCTGGTGCACCGCGAGAACGGCAAAACCATGGACGAGGCCATCGCTGAAATCGAAAAGTGCATCGAGCTAACGGAATTTGCCACCTCGCTGCCGCAACTGGTGACGGGCGAGGTGCTGGAGGTGAGCAAGGGCGTAGAGTGCCGCACGGAGCACGTGCCACTGGGTGTTGTCGCCTCCATTGTTCCCTTTAACTTCCCGGGGATGGTTCCCAACTGGACCATTCCCAACGCCATCGCGCTGGGGAACTGCATGATCATGAAGCCGAGTGAAAAAGTGCCGCTGACCTGTGGCCGCATCGCCGAGCTGCTGAAAGAGGCCGGGCTGCCGGACGGCGTGTTCAATATTGTTCACGGTGACGTGGAGATTGTCGAAGCGATCTGCGATCACCCGGGTATTGAAGCGGTGTCGTTCGTGGGATCGACAAAGGTCGCGCGGATCGTGTACCAGCGTGCCACACATAATTATAAAAGATGCCTCGCCCTGGGTGGCGCCAAGAACCACCTGATGGTAATGCCGGATGCCATTCCTGCTATGACCGCCCAGAACGTGGCGGCTTCGATGAGCGGTTGCGCCGGCCAGCGGTGCATGGCCGCATCCGCGATGGTGGCGGTAGGTGAGACCGATCATATCATCCAGAAGATCGTCGAGGAAGCGAAAAAGATCATCCCCGGTAAAAATCTCGGTGCCGTGATCAGCAAAGAATCGAAAGAACGTATCGAACGCTATATCACTGAAGCGGAGCAACAGGGTGCACGCGTATTGCTCGATGGCAGGAACGCCCGCGTGGAAGGCCGCGAAAACGGGACCTATGTGGGTCCAACCGTGATTGATTATGTACGACCAGAGATGTCGGTCGCGAAAGAAGAGATCTTTGGTCCTGTGATCAGCATCATGCGCACACGCACGGTAGACGAAGCGCTGGCAATAGAGAACAGTAATCCTTACGGCAATGCTGCATCTGTTTTCACGCAGAACGGAGGCGTGGCACGGTACATCGTGGAACGCGCCAGCGCCGGTATGATCGGTGTGAACGTGGGTGTTCCCGTACCGCGGGAGCCATTCTCGTTCGGCGGGTGGAATGAAAGCAAGTTCGGCGTCGGCGACATTACCGGCAAAAGCTCCATTGAATTCTGGACCAAGCTGAAAAAATCAACCATCAAGTGGAATCCCGAGGCCGGTGTGAACTGGATGAGCTGATCCGTGCAATTCCTGCAACAATAAAAATCTTTATATGCCTGAAACCCTGACAGCGGATGTGTCCAAACAGGTTATCCGCGATAACAAGGATTACACCCTTTTTTCCTGGAGCAGCCAGGGCAACCAGAATCCCATCGCGGTTAAATATGCCGAAGGAGTGTACCTCTATGATTATGATGACAGGCGCTATCTCGATTTTTCCTCCGGACTGATGAACGTGAACATAGGTCACGGCAACCAGCGCATTACTGATGCGGTTGTGCGGCAGATGCAGCAGGTCAGTTATGTAACACCCAGCTGCGTGACGCAGGTAAGGGGCGAGCTTGGTAAAAAGCTCGCAGAGATCTGCCCGGGAGACCTGAACAAGGCATTCTTTACACTATGCGGCGCATCGTCTATTGAAAATGCTATCAAGCTGGCGCGGCATTTTACCGGGCGCCACAAAATATTATCGAGGTACCAGTCGTACCACGGATCATCCTATGGTACCATCAGCGCGAGTGGTGATCCGCGCAGGATCCCGGTGGACGGTCAGCAGGCGCCGAACTTTGTGCATTTTGACCTGCCATACGCGTACCGCTGGGACTATGGGACAGAGGCTTTGTTGCATGATGCCATTGCACAGCTGGAGCGCATCATTGCTTACGAGGGGCCGGGTAACATTGCTGCCATCCTGTTGGAAGGCCAGTCGGGATCCTCCGGATGCTTCATGTACCCCGAAGGCTACCTGCAGGGCGTTCGTGAAATCTGCGACAAGCATGACATCCTGCTGATCATGGATGAAGTGATGAGCGGATTCGGAAGAACGGGAAAATGGTTCGGATTTGAACATCACCATATTGTCCCGGACATGATCGCGATGGCGAAGGGGCTTACGTGCGGATATCTACCCTTTGGTTGCCTGATGGTGAGTGATCGCATTGCGGCAAAGTATGATCAGACGGTGCTTCCGCTCGGGCTTACCTATTCTGCGCACCCGGTGAGCTGTGCGGCTGCACTGGAAACGCTGAAGATCTATGAAGAGGATAACCTGATCGAGAATGCAGCGCGGATGGGTTGGTACATCGACCAGAAGATCGAGGAAATGAAGGCGCAGCATCCCAGCATCGGGGACTGGAGGAATAAAGGCCTGCTCGGGTGCCTGGAGCTGGTGAAGAACCGCCAGTCGAAAGAGCCGATGGCGCCCTTTAATGCGAAGCCCGATGAAATGACGGTGATGAACAAGGTGGCTGCCCGCATCCGGGAGCTGGGTATGTACACTTTTGTGAGATGGAACTGGGTTTTTATTGCGCCGCCACTATGCATTACGCGCGAGCAGGTAGACGAAGGCCTCGATATCATTTCGCAGGCGCTGCGCATCGCTGATGAAGCCGTACAGGGCGCGTAGCACATTCCGTTATCAAAGCCACCACGCCATATGGATACACTCCAGGCTGATCACAATTTATCGAACAGGGATCTTGCGCCGGTGCCGCGCTCCGGGCGGACCTGGAACATGTGGCACCTCGCAGCGCTCTGGGTGGGCGTAGCGGTATGCATACCGACCTACATCCTGGCATCGTACATGATCAAAAGCGGATTGTCGTGGCAGGGATCACTGGTCATCATCACGCTCGCCAATCTTTTCATCACCATACCCATGGTTCTGAACGGCCATGCCGGTGTGAAATACGGGATCCCGTTCCCGGTGTTGGGACGTGCCGCCTTCGGCATTTTCGGCGTGCACCTACCCGCTATCATGCGCGGCCTCGTAGCGTGCGGATGGTTTGGCGTGCAGACATGGATCGGAGGGCTGGCGATCTATTCCATTTATACGATCGTTACAGGGCAGCCATTCGAACAGGGACTCTCAGCTGCAAAATTCATTTCCTTCCTGGCATTCTGGTTCATCAACCTTTTTTTTATCTGGCGCGGTACCGAAAGCATCAAGCGTCTTGAGAATTTTGCGGCGCCGGTGCTGATACTGATCGGCATCCTGCTGATCGTGTGGGGCTACCGCAACGCGGGCAGCTTTGCTACGGTGCTGCAGCAAAGTGGTCAGCTGGGCAGGCCCGCGGCCTCCTGGAATGCCGCGAAGGATGCGGTGATCATTCAACCTGTTTCGGATGCGAACGGAAAGAATAATGCTTCGGAATTCGCACTGCTCCGCGATATGAAGGAAACCGCAAAATGGCAACCATTGATGCGGGAGGGCGCTACCAGCGTTCCTGTGGCGTCTTCGGAGCAAAAGCTATTTGTACGACTTCGCTCGACAGATCCGGATGGCAGGGAAATTCTTTCTTCCATACAACCCGTACAACAACCGGCGGCGGCGGCCGTGGGTTTATGGACATATGTGCTGTGGTTCACGGCCATGGTTGGTTTCTGGGCCACCATGAGCATCAGCATTTCCGATATCACACGGTTTGCACGATCGCAGCGCGACCAGGTGGCAGGACAGTTTCTTGGCCTGCCGGGTACCATGCTGTTTTATTCCTTTGTCGGGATCTTTGTCACCTGCGCGGCAGTGATCGCCTTCCGTGACGTGCTCATTTCCGAGGACGCACCCTGGGATCCCGTGAACCTTGTGAGCCGTTTCCAGCAGCCGGGCCTCGTGATCTTTGCGCAGCTGGCAATGCTGATCGCAACGCTCAGCACCAACATTGCGGCCAACGTGATCGCGCCGGCTTACGCGTTCTCCAATTTATTTCCCAAGAAGATCAGCTTTCGGATGGGCGGCGTCATCACGGGTCTCATCGGCATTGCCATGTGCCCGTGGCTTATTCTCGACAGCATCGGCAATATTCTCATTTTCGTCAGCGGGCTTCTTGGACCCGTCGTCGGGATCCTGATCTGTGATTATTTCGTCATCAGGCGAACGAGGCTGAACATCGCGCAACTGTACCGCAACGATAGTGAATATTATTACCAGGGCGGCGTCAATTACAAGGCCATTGCAGCGCTGGCAGCCGGCGTGCTCATGGCGCTGATCGGGAAATGGATACCGGCACTCGATTTCCTGTTCAACCTGTCATGGTTTACAGGCTTCATTGTCGCGTTCATCACGTATGCACTGCTAACGAAGCCCCGGAAATTTGTCATGGAACCGGGTGATGGGTCAGAAGCAACACCAATCATATTATCATGAAAACGATCATCAGGAACGGAAGGATCATCACGGCCTCCGAAAACCAGGAGGCTGATATACTCATTGAAGACGAAAAGATCATCGCCATCGGGCAGCACCTTCAGACGGATGCAGAGCAGGTGGTGGATGCCGCGGGCATGCTGGTGTTTCCCGGCGGCATCGATCCGCATGTGCACCTGGACATGCCGTTCATGGGAACCTTTTCAAGTGATTCTTATGAAACCGGCACCCGTGCAGCCCTGTACGGCGGCACCACGATGGTGATCGATTTCATTTTACAGCAGCAGGGGAATTCGCTGCAGGCAGCGCTGGCCGACTGGCGCTCGCGTTCCGATAACAACTGTGTGGGTGATTACAGCTTCCATATGGCGGTTACGGATTTCAACGAGGAGACCAAAAAGGAAATACGGCATTTTATCGAGGATGAAGGC
>DASUVB010000143.1:0-5172 GCA_036373835.1 Flavisolibacter sp.
GGAGACCCGCCGGGAAAGTATGGAACGTAATCAAACCTCAAACCTCAAACCCCGTGAGTGATATCCCCTATTGATGGTATCGCCGAAATGACCCATCTTGTTCCATATTTGCTAACCGGCGAATATGACGTTTACGGTCCCTGGTTCCAGGGGCCGTTTTTTTTACTCCCAAATAGGTAGTAATACGGTGCAAAAAAGGTAATTCTCCTATTGTGTGGTGTGCTTTGCAGGCCTACCTTCGTCTCGGTTTTTCATAGGATATTGGATTTTAAACGGGACTGGATTTCTATCCGGTCCTTATTTTTTTTAAGAGTATACCCCGAGCAGAAAATACAGCGATTCCAGCATTGATTTCCTCCACGCCTCCCGTTACTTTTACCTCAGCAGTATCCCAGGATGCTGCCGCCCAAAGTCTATATCCCAGCCCGTTTTATCCGTACCCAGGTCCAACCCTTTGAAAAAGCCAGGCGGCCCGTGATGAACAACCTGAACCGTCTTCATCCCCGCATGATAGTACCCCGCCTGGCGGGGTTATTTTTTGGAAGACACCTTACCGAAAACCGTGTCGAGCCTGCGGATCGCCTTCGGCAGGTCTATTCCTTTTCCCAGGACACCTTTGAACAGGTCGCCTTCTTTCCTGATCCTTGCGACGGCATTGGCAATGTTGAAATCCGTAATCTTCAGCCCTTTCTTCACCTCCTCCCAGTGAAGCGGCATGGACACCGGCGCACCCGGCTTCGGCCGCAAGGAATAGGGCGCTGCAACCGTAGCCTGCGGACGGTTCTGCAGGAAATCGAGGTACATCTTTCCGTCACGGTCGGCGGTCTTCCGTTCAATGGATGTGTAGCCAGGGATCTCCTCGTGAACGATCGTCACGATGCGGCGGCCGAATTCCTTTGAATCGTGGTAGGAGTATTTTGCGCCGAACGGTATGTAGATGTGCAGGCCGGTTGATCCGGATGTTTTGCAGAACGATACAACGCCTGCGGCATCCAGCACTGCCTTCGTGATCTGGGCCGCCACGATCACCTGGTTGAAACTGTTCTGGTCCGGGTCCAGGTCTATGATGCACCAGTCGGGGTTGTCGGGTGCCCGTGCACGGCTGTGCCAGGGATTCATTTCTATGCACCCGAGCGAAGCGATGTACAGCAGGCTTGCCTCGGTGGTGCACAGGAGAAATTCCTTTTCCTTCTGCTCGCGATGGCTGAAGTACGGGAAGGTTTCGATCCAGCCAGGCGCTTTGCCTTTGACATCTTTCTGGTAAAAACTTTCGCCTGCAATGCCATGTGGATGGCGGTTGAGGGTCTGTGGCCGGTCCTTCATGTAGGGCAACATGTACGGCGCAACCTGGTAATAGTAGTTGATCATGTCGCGCTTGGTGTAACGTTCCTTTGGCCAGTACACTTTACTAAGGTTCGTAAACCGGAGCTCATGGCCGCCGATCACACGGGTCTGCGTTTCTTCCTTCGGGTTGAGCAGCGATTTTCGCTCCTTTGCCGGGGGCGCTTTGATCATCTTCTTCTGCGCGGCCCGCTGCTGATTCGTCACCTGTTCCGTAGCTACAGGCTGTTCCCAAACCACTTCTTCCGGGCTTTTGTCTTCCCGCAGTCCCTTGAAGGAAGGTTGCCGGATCGCCCCGCTGCTGGTCAGTTCGCGGTAGCTGATCTCCGCGACAAGGCGGGGCTTCACCCACGTGACGGTTGCTTTCGGTGGATTTGGACGGAAACGGGATGGCTTGTTGTATTCCGGTACTGTTTCAAAAGGACATTTCGTGGTCACATGTGGCTTCAGCTTTTTAAGGATCTCGCGCTGCATGGCGTTGTTGAATCCTGTTCCTACCGGTGTCAGGAATTGAAATTTCCCGTTCTCCATAATGCCGAGCAACAGGGCGCTGAACAGTTTGTTGGTCCCTTCGTTCAAAGTATACCCGCCGATGACCAGCTCCTGCCTTTTTTCGGTCTTGATCTTCAGCCAGTCCTTTGTGCGTTTACCGATGGTGTACGGGCTTCCGGGACGCTTGGCCATGATGCCTTCGAGGTGCAGTGCCTGCGCCTGTGCAAAAGCCACCCTGCCGCCGTCCTCGAGACTTTCGCTGATGCGGATCACCGGCTCGCCCGGGAGGATCTCCTGCAGCAATTGTCTTCTTTCTTCAATGGGCAGCCCGGTAACAAGCCGGCCCTCCAGCCAAACCAGGTCGAACAGGTAATACATCAGCTGGCCGTCATCCTCGCTGCGCCACGTTTGCAGCAAGCCAAAATCCGGCAGCCCTTCACTGTTCACAGCAACGATCTCGCCATCCACCACGGCATTGACATCCCATCGCTGCAGGGCCTCGAGGACCGGGTAAAATTTTTCGTTGAAAGATTTATTGTTGCGCGAGCGGATCTCCACGCTGCCTGTGTTCAGGTAGGATACGGCGCGGTACCCGTCAAATTTCAGTTCGTAATGCCATGGTGCGCCTGTGTTATCCGCTTCCTCCGGTGGTTCTGTTACCAGCGTTGCCAGCATGGGTTCGATATCTGCCGGCATCATCGATGCAGGCGCCTGTTCCCAAAGTGTACGTGACCGCCGGCTGAGCCGCAGCCCTTTCGTTTTCCTGCCCATGCCGGTGATGAATCAAAAAGCAGCCCAAAGTAGATCAGCGGGAGGAACGGAACAGGCGGAAGCGCCGTTCTTTTTTGTAGATCGTTTTAGCCACCTGCATCAGCTGCAGCAGCTCCTGGTCGATATAATTCATTCGGGCTACCGGCTTTGCCAGCCCGTAAATGTATTCCCAGCGGGTCTTGCGGGTGTAGGGAGAATTTTTCAGCTTCATGCCAAACATCATGACCGCTGAAGCGAGCTGGTACGAAGGGTCCGTTTCGATGGGCTGCAGGCTGTTATAAAATGCGGTGTATTTGAAGGTGCGGTAAGTCCCGGTTTTATCCAGGTACAGCAGGCTGATATCGGCTACTGTATCCTCCACGGTTGGATTTTTCTGCGCGATCTCGAACGCGATCAGCAACGAATTGCCCGCGCCGATCTCACCGCCCTGGATCACCGCGGTCTTGTCGCGGATGGAAGAAACCTTGTTGTCATACCCGATCAGCCGGTAGTCTTTCACCACCGCGTTATTGAACTGCACCCGCATCGAAACTTCATCGGCCACCGTGTACAGCGTCTCGAAAAATTCCTTGAATAGTACTTTTTCGGCCTCCGCATAGCTGTCGAGATAGGCGAAGTTGCCGTGGCCTTTCTGTGCCAGGGCCTGTATCTTGGAGTCCTTGTAATCGCCCATGCCCACACCAAGGCATGTCAGGTACACACCTGCGTTCTTCTGGAGCGTGATCAGCTGCTCCAGCTCGTCTTCAGAACGTACACCCACATTGAAGTCTCCATCCGTAGCCAGTATCACCCGGTTGTTACCACCCCTGATGAAGTGGTTCCGGGCTATTTTGTACGCCAGCTTGATGCCTGATTCCCCTGGGGTTGATCCCCCTGCCTGCAGGCTGTCGATCACATTGGTGATCTTTTGTTTTTCAATCCCGGATGTGGCCGTGAGCAGCACGCGGGTGGTACCCCCGTACACCACGATGGAGACGGTATCCTTTGCCCGCAGGTTTGCTACCAGCACGCGAAAGGCCGACTTCAGCAGGGGCAGCCGGTTGGGCAGGTTCATCGAACTGGAAACGTCGATCAGGAATACCAGGTGGCTGGGCGGCAAATTCTCGAGCTGGAGTTTTTTGGCATACACGTTCAGGAACAGCAGCTGGTGCTGCTTGTTCCAGGGGCAGGGCGTGATGACGGAACTCATCCGGAACGTTTCACCCGGCTCCGGCTCGCGGTAGCTCCATGGAAAATAGTTGAGCATCTCCTCGATGCGCACCGCGTCAGGCGGCACCTGCATATTCAGTTTCAGGAAGCGGCGCAGGTTGCTGTACGAAGCACGGTTATAAGACAGCGCAAGCTGCGTCGCTGAATATTCATCGGCCGTAAAAAAAGGGTTCTCTACTGTCGTCGAATACGTTTCATTAGCCAGGTACGACTGGCGTGGCGCAAGCTGCCGCCGGTTTAGTGAAATGGACGAAAGCTGCCGGATCGTACGGGTACTGAGCAGTTTTTCCGAGCGGATGACGACGGTATTGAACTGGCTGGCATCGATGAATTTCTTAACGGTATCGTTGCGGCTGTAATAGATGATCAGGGTATCGGCCGGCCTGCTGGAAGAGATGCCGAAATAGCCGCCGGAACCGCTGACATACGAGGCGCGGGCGCTTTGAAGGTCGATCCTCAGGTTAGAAATGCCATTGCCCTTTTCGTCGGTGATCTGTCCTTTAAGGTAGAATGACTGACAAAGGGACGGCAACGAAAACACGAGGCATATGATAAAAACGGGTAGCCGCAAATTCAGTGTTTCTTCTTAAAGTTACACAGCTTTAGGAGTAAACCTAGGCCAGCTGTGGAATTTGGTGAGCAGGGTTTGTTAAATATCGGGTTTTCCGCATCAGCGCCGCTCAAAGCGCGCCTGGAAGAACCTCAGGTATTTCGGTTCGTAAACCATGTTCAGGCCCCTGATATTTTCCCGGTTCAGGAACACTTCCTCCACCGATTCCGCGATCACATCCATATGGGCCTGCGTGTACACGCGCCGGGGTATGGTCAGCCGCACCAGTTCCAGCTTCGGGTAATAGTGGTCCCCTGTTTCTTTATTACGGCCCGCCGATACGATGCCGCGCTCCATGGTGCGAACACCGGAGTCCAGGTAGATCTCCGCAGCCAGCGTCTGTGCCGGGAACTGGTCCTGCGGAATATGCGGGAGGAACTTGCGTGCGTTCAGGAAAATGCCGTGCGTGCCGATGGGCTTCACAATGGGGATCCCCGCCTGCAGGAGCTTTTCACCCAGGTATTGCACCTGTCCTACGCGTGCGCGGATGTGGTCATCGTCAAGCGATTCCACGATGCCGATGGCCATGGCCTCCATATCGCGTCCTGCAAGACCACCGTATGTATGCAGCCCCTCGTATACCACCACCAGGTTGCGGGCCTCTTCGAAAAGATCCCAGTCGTTCAGTGCCAGGAACCCGCCAATGTTGACCAGCGCGTCCTTCTTGGCGCTCATCGTGGCGCCGTCGGACAGTGCGCAGATCTCTTTCGTGATCTCCGCGACAGATTTGTTACTGTAGCCTTCTTCCA
>DASUVB010000144.1:0-2077 GCA_036373835.1 Flavisolibacter sp.
AATGCATTGATGGCATCCTTACCATTTTTGTGGATACGGTCAGCCGCATCATACAGGTAGCAGTTCAGGATGTCCTGGTATACAGGGTCGGGACCTTTTTGTTCTGACAACTTCATTACACGAAGCAGCAGGCTTTCTGAAACAAAGGTGTCGATAGCCATATCGGCAATACACATCAGCACTTCCTGTTCGTTCTCCAGCTGCATCATCAGCTTTTGCGCAGCCGCACCAGCGGCAAGCAGCACCGCCTTCTTAAATCCTGCCACCAGTTTCTGTTCCTTACTGAATGGTGCCTCGTCGTCATCGCCAAAATCAGGAATGCTCATCAGTTCCTGCGAAACCTTCATGGCAGGACCCATGATGTTCAAGCGTCCCTGCATGGCGCGCTTGAGCGTCATCTCCACGGTAAGCAGGCGGTTGATCTCGTTGGTGCCTTCGTAAATGCGGTTGATCCGGCTGTCACGGTATGCACGTGAAATGTTGTACTCGTCACTGAAGCCATTCCCGCCATGGATCTGCACGGCTTCATCAACAGCGAAATCGGAGATCTCGCTGCCGTGGATTTTCAGGATCGCACATTCGATCGCGTATTCCTCGGCGGCACCCAGCAACGCTTCGTTGAACGGCTTGCCGGAGTCATGCAGCTCATGCTCCTTGTCGTCGATCAGTTTCGCCGTGCGGTACAGCGCAGTCTCACACGCGAACGTGTGGATCGCCATTTCCGCCAGCTTGTGCCTGATCGCGCCGAAATTGGCTATGGGTTGCTTGAATTGTTCGCGCGTCAGCGCATACTCCGTCGCAACGCTGACGGTTTTCTTGGCACCGCCAACCGTGGCCGCACACAGCTTCAGGCGACCAATATTGAGAATATTGAACGCGATCTTGTGTCCCTTCCCGATCTCTCCCAGTACATTTTCCACCGGGACCTTGCAATCCTGGAAGTACAGCTGCACCGTGGATGAGCCCTTGATACCCATTTTATGCTCTTCCGGTCCCTGGGTGAAACCTTCCATACCCCTTTCCACAATGAAGGCCGTGAATTTGTCGCCATCCACTTTCGCGAACACGGTGTACACGTCGGCGAAACCACCATTGGTGATCCAGATCTTCTGTCCGTTCAGCAGGTAGTGCGTGCCTTCGTCATTGAGGCGCGCGCTGGTTTTGGCACTCAGCGCGTCGCTGCCGCTGTTCGGCTCCGTAAGCCCATAAGCGCCGGTCCATTCACCCGTGATCAGCTTCGGGATGTATTTTTCCTTTTGCTCCGGCGTTCCGAAATACAGGATCGGGAGCGTGCCGATGCCGGTGTGGGCGGCTATGGCAACAGAAAATGAATGCCCGGCCCCGAGGTATTCATTAATAATGGTAGACGTGATGAAATCCTTTCCGAGGCCACCATATTCTTCGGGAAAAGAAGTGGCCAGCAGGCCCTGTTCGCCAGCTTTTTGCACCAGGGACTTCATGAGCCCCGGCTCCATGCTGTCGATCCGGTCCAGGTTGGGCCAGATCTCCGTAGTGAGGAACTGTTCGCACATTTCCGCCACCATGCGCTGCTCTTCCGAAAAGTCTTCGGGTATAAATGTCGCTGCGGGTTCGCTTTCCCGGACCAGCCATTCGCCGCCTTTGAGGGCTTCCCTGATTGCTGCTTCCATGTTGATGTTTTAAGGGTTATGTATACCGTTGCATGTCGCCATGCATCAGCTGCTTAAATTGTCATATACTTTCTGGAGCACTTCCTTGCACACATTCACATGCTCCACCGGCACGCCTTCCAGCGCCTCGTTCAACGTTTCCTCCGCCAGTTGCATCGTCTGGTCCTGCAGCTTTTGCGCCTGTCGCGTCAGGAACACCTTGTTCACCCGGCGGTCCACTTCGTGCGAAACGCGCCGTACCAGGTTCAGCTTCTCCAGGTTGTCCACCAGCCGGGTGATGCTTGGCTTGTCACGAAACGTGGCATTACACAATTCCTGCTGGCTTTTGCCATCTTCTTTCCACAGGTGATACAAAACACTCCACTGCTCGATGGTGAGGTTGACGCCGGACTGGTTGAATTTTTTCTGCAGCCTGCGTGCAATGGCTG
>DASUVB010000145.1:0-2678 GCA_036373835.1 Flavisolibacter sp.
TTGTTCTTGTTGTAGGCCTGCTTGACGCGATACTTGTGGTAACGCTGGAAGATCTGGTGGTCCGTATAACACACCAGTTTGAGATCGTGGTCAATGAAGCCTTCGTGGATGCTGGTGGCGATCGGCTGGAAATGGATCTCCTCCTTCAGGTCGCGAAAGATAGTAAACAGTCTTTCCAGCTGTTTGGGATTATCAGCGAACAGGTTCAGCTGGTAGCCCTTTCCTTCCCAGCTTTTCAGGTCTTCGATCAGGAGATCAAACTGGCGGTTGAAGGCAGGCTGCTCCTTCGTGTTAAATTCCATTTCAACCGCATCGGCACCCGGCCGCTGGTGGCCGAAATAAACCACGTGCCGCCTGGCCAAACCCGCGAAACATTCCGCTGCTGAAATAAACTCAGAAGGATGAATCTCTTTTTTCACAAGCTTGTCTTCCTCCTGTTCATCTTCGCGGCGTGGTGTTTCCGACAGTAATTTCAGGTACAGCTCCAGGTCTTCATTGCAGGTGAGCAAGCGCTCGCGCAACAATTCATCATCCTGTATCCAGATGATCGTATTCTCCGGAAGGAATTCGAACAGCGACACCTTTTCTTCGTCACCCACCTGCGTATCCATGTTGGGGATGATGCTGACCTGCAGCAGGCGCCGTTCGCTGAGCTGCGTTTCAGGATCGATGATGCGGATGGAATCCACGTCATTGCCAAACAATTCGATGCGGTAAGGCTTTTCATTTCCGAAGGAATAGATATCAAGGATGCCCCCGCGCACGGCAAACTGCCCTGGTTCATAAACAAAATCGGTCCGTTCGAAACCATAGCCCACCAGCTTTTCAAACAGGCCGTCCGGGTGAATCTCATCACCGGCCTTGATGTGGATGATATTCTGCGAGATGGAGCTTGATACCGCCACTTTTTCAAAGACCGCTTCAGGATATGTAACCAGCGCGCCCGCCCGGTTACCTGTTGCAGCAGAAAACCTGCTCAGTGCTTCGGTGCGGAGCATCACGTGCGAAGAATTGAGGAGCCGGAAATTTTTGCGGTTCTTGAAGGAAGAGGGAAAGTAAAAAAGATTCAGCGCCTGTGTCAGGTTCTCCAGCGTGTTGTGGAAGTATGCCGCATCTTCGGCGTCGTTGCATATAAAGACATGATTGAGCTGGCTGCAGGTGCGGTGAATAAACGTGGCCGCAGCGATAAATTGTGATGAACTTCCGCGCAGGTTTTTCAGGAAAATATGCTGTTGGGCGGAGCCTCCTTCGTTCGGGGCGGGCATGGTGATCCTGTCCGCCAGCTGGAAAAGGCGGGGGGAATTCTGATAGGTATCCAGTAACGCACTACAACTCATCTATCCCTTCCAGTTTCAGAGAATGCCAAAGATACAGGGGGGCTGCTTAATAAACCGCATCGATATCAACCAGGAAATCGGCTTCGGTCAATTTATCCTTTTCAACCACAACGGGATGAATATTGTTTTTTTCATCGAAGCGGTTGGCGAAATACATTTCGTTCACCTTTGTGAACAACGAGTACCGTCCCGGTGGGAGGGACACTGTAAATCGCCCCGATTCATCAGATTCCACGGTCTTCACCAGGCGCGCCCGGATGTTGCGGTATAATGGTTCATTCTCCTTCCGGTCCACCTGGCTAAGGTTTGTTTCCTCGAATATGTACAGCGTTGTTTTTATGCCTTTTGGTTCAGGAAGCACGGCGCCCGGCGATGGCATGCGGTTCCCCTTTACTTCGCGGATGAAACCCGTGATACCCTGTTCGGGAGAAGGATTTGTTAAAGTTCGCTGTGGACAGCAACTGAAAGCCATTACGGACAGCCACAAAAGCGTAAAATAATTCATACAACACGCATTTTCATCGTGAAACTATCTAATTTAGTGCACCCTCGAAACACCCCGGATCCAATATTAATTAAACGTCACTATGCTCAAAAAGATTTTACTGACTGCTATAGCATGCCACCTGCTGACATTTGCCCTGTATGCCCAGACCCGGACGAACGAACCGGTGCTCCGCAAAACCGCTGAATCAGAAAGGGAAATTTATATCCGCAACATGACAAGAGTGCGCCAGCTCGCACAGGAAAAAGGATGGCCTACCTCCTTTACCACGCCGGAAGGACGCAGGGTGATCCTGGTGGGAGTGGATATGTTTGGGCTGCCCCTGTACACAGGTACTGACAACAATTCGGTTGCTGCTGCTACTGTGGGTGCAAACCAGCTCTGGAATGGTGGTGTGAGTGGTCTGAACCTGAGTGGTTCTTCGAATTCCGTGGTCAATAAAATGGCATTGTGGGATGGTGGCCGCGTGCTGCTGACCCACCAGGAACTGGCCGGGCGGGTTACGCTGAGAGACGGTTCGCCCAACAACAGCGACCACTCCACGCATGTGGCGGGAACGATGATCGCAACCGGCATCAATGCCAATGCAAAAGGCATGGCCTATGGAGCCCAGGGTATCTACGCGTATGATTACGACAACCACCTTTCGGAAATGAGTGGTGAAGCGGCAAACCTGCTGCTGTCCAACCACTCGTATGGAACACTTGCGGGGTGGCAGTTCAATAACAGCCGGTGGGAATTTTACGGAGCCCCCGGTGATAACGAGGATTACAAGTTCGGCTACTACAGCTTTGACGCGCAGATGTTCGATTCCATTGCATACAATGCGCCCTATT
>DASUVB010000146.1:0-5190 GCA_036373835.1 Flavisolibacter sp.
CTTTACACCTACATCAACGGTATCAGTCTGGTTGCGGATCACCTGAAGCGTGACCGGCTTATTCCTGTAACGCTCCTTGGCTTTTTCGAACTGGTGAAAATATGGTGCGGGCTGCCGGTTCACACCCACGATCTGGTCGCCCTTCTGTAACTGGCCGCTGGTATATTCAATCTTTGGAAGGATGCTGTCAACGATTACCGGGAAACGGGGCGATACAAATCCGCGGAGCTGGTTCTTCGTCAGCCGGCTGATGAAACCTTCCGGTAAGCGTATGCTCGTATCCCGGCCGTCTCGGTTCACCGTAAGGACCACCCCTTTCGTCAGCATCATTTGCTTGGGCAGGTCATTATAATATTCGACCGGCTCGTTATTCACCCCGGTAATCAGGTCGCCATCCCGCACGCCGACAGCAACCGCCAGTGAATCGGCGGCGAGGCCGTATTTCATGTTCTTCACCGGCAAGCGTTCTTCGCCCCACACAAACAGGATCATGGCAAACAGGACGAGCGCCAAAAGAAAGTTCACCGTAACCCCACCGAGCATGATGATCAGGCGCTGCCAGGCCGGCTTGCTCCGGAATTCCCAATGCTGCGCGGGCAGTTGCATCTGCTCCTTGTCCATGCTCTCATCGATCATGCCGGCTATCTTCACATAACCGCCCAGCGGTATCCAGCCCAGGCCGTATTCGGTTTCACCGATCTTTTTCTTCCACAATGAAAACCACGGGTTGAAAAACAGGTAGAACTTATCCACCCGGCAACCGAACCATCGTGCCGGTAGAAAGTGCCCGAGTTCGTGAAGAATTACGAGAATGGAAAATGCCAGGATGAACTGACCAACGTTTGCAAAGAATGCATTCCAGTCTATCGCGAGTAACACCATATCAGGATCCCCGTCCGGGTTTAGTTTAAAATATAAGCCGCAAATATCTAATAAATAAAATAGAAGTTTTCACGAAATGTAGCAGGCGGTTGCAGAAGATTAACGATTAATTTTAAGACCCATTGTTTACAGCTTGATCAGGTCTGCAGCGAAATGCCGTGCCTCGGCATCACTGTCAAGGTAATCATTCAGCGAGGGCTTCTGGATGAACGGCACCTTGCCCATCGTGCGTTCGATCACATCGGTCATATCGAGGAACCCGATGCGGTTGCGGAGGAAGGCGTACACCGCAATTTCATTCGCGGCATTCAGGACGCATGGCACATTACCCCCCTTGTTCAGCGCTTCAATTGCCAGCAGCAGGTTGCGGAACGTTTTGACGTCCGGCTCTTCAAAAGTCAGGTTGCGGATCTTGCGGAAATCACAGCGGGGGTAGTCATTGGCGATGCGCTCGGGGAAGCCAAGGGCATACTGTATCGGCAGCTTCATATCCGGGAGCCCGAGCTGCGCCTTGATGCTGCCATCCTCGAACTGCACCATGGAATGGATAATGCTTTGGGGATGCACCAGCACTTCGATCTGGCTCGGCTGCAGGTTGAACAGCCAGCGTGCCTCGATCATCTCGAGACCTTTATTCATGAGCGTCGCAGAGTCAATGCTGATCTTCGCACCCATGCTCCAGTTGGGGTGTTGCAGCGCATGTTCACGCTTCACATTCACCAGGTAATTTGGCTTCCTGCCCAGGAAGGGTCCGCCCGATGCTGTCAGGATCACTTTTTCCAGGGGATTACCCGCTTCCCCCACCAGGCATTGAAAAATGGCCGAATGCTCCGAATCAACGGGGATCACCGGCACGCGGTTGGTAACCGCTGTTTCCATCACGATATCACCCGCTACCACCAGCGTCTCCTTGTTCGCCAGCGCAATAGCCTTTCCGTTGCTGATGGCATTCAGTGTAGGTCTCAGCCCCGCATAACCAACAATGGCTGCAAGCATGATATCATACACATCCATCGATGCCACGTCCTCGAGCGCCTTTTCGCCTGCAAAGACCTTGATGTCGGTATCGCTGAGCGCCTCACGCACCGATGTCCATTTCTTTTCGTCGCCAACGACGACAATATTGGGACGAAATTGCCTGGCCTGCCGGATGAGGAGCTCATCGTTACCATGACACGTCAGTACCTCCACGGAGAAACGTTCCGGGTTCCGGGCAATAACCTCCAGTGCCTGTGTCCCGATGGAACCGGTGGAACCAAAGATCGCAACGCGTTTAGCAGGGGCCTGATTCATAGTGAATGGAAATAATCTTCAGGTAAATGTATTCATTATTGCGGTCAATGATGCTGGTAGTGAATGGCCCACTGTGATAACGCATCCGCGATGCGCCGATCGTTGCTCAGGCGCGGCACCTTGTTCTGCCCACCGAGCTTACCGATCGATTTCATGTAGTCGATAAAGCCATTTTTCCTAACAGGTGTGATTTTCAGCGGCTGCAGGATGTTACCGCGCACCAGGTCATCATAGTAAATGTTCTTTGCACGAAGGTTGTCATCCACCTTCCCTGCAAAATGTGAAAGATCGGCAGGTTCATCCTCGAACTCCACGAACCACTCGTGGTAGCTTTTACCGTCGCCCTGTCCGATCATGGGCGCAACTGTAAATTCTGTGACCCGGACACCCGCTTCTGCTGCGGCTTTCATCAGGCTATGCTCCACCTCCTCGCCGATAACGTGCTCGCCAAACGCGGAGATGAAATGCTTGATGCGTCCCGTGACCACGATGCGATACGGCTCTGTTGATACAAACTTGATGGTATCGCCGATGTTGTATCCCCACAGCCCGGCATTGCTGTTGATGATGAGGGCGTAATTTTCACCTGCCTTTACTTCCTTCAGGGAAAGCCGTGTCGGGTTTTCGTTCATGATCTCGGTGGCTGGAACAAATTCGAAGAAGATGCCACTGTTGGTGTTTAGCAGCAGACCGGGCTCCGTCTGCGAATCCTGGAACGCAAGAAATCCCTCGCTGGCCGGGAAGGTCTCGATCGTATCCACCTTGCGGCCGATACTTTCGAACAGCTTGTTCTTGTAAGGTTCGAAATTTACGCCTCCCTGCATCATGACGCTGAAATTCGGGAACAGCTCGCCCACCTTCTTCCCACTCCTTTTGATCAGTTCATCAAAATACATCTGCATCCAGGGTGGTATGCCGGCAATGAGGGTCATGTCCTGGTTGATCGTTTCATCCACGATGCGCTGCAGCTTGGTTTCCCAGTCCTCGATGCAGTTGGTCTCATAGGAGGGCAGGCGGTTGCTTCGCAGGTAGCTTGGCACCACGTGATGCGCGATGCCGCTCAGGCGTCCCGTGGGGATGCCGCCTATCCGCTCCAGTTCCGGGGAGCCCTGTAGAAAGATCATCTTGCCATCGGCAAACCCTGTATTCCCCGTTTCCGCCATGTAACACAGCATCGAGTTCCGCGCGGAGTTGATATGGTTGGAAATAGAATCCTTTGTGATCGGGATGTATTTGATGCCGCTGGTGGTGCCTGATGTTTTTGCAAAATAGATCGGCCTTCCCCGCCAGAGGATGTTGTGCTTTCCTTCCTTGATCTTTTCAATATACGGTTTGAATGCCTCGTAATCCCTCACGGGCACCGCCTGCACATATTGCTTATGGTCCGAAATTTCCTTCAGGCGGTGTTCCTTTCCAAACTCTGTTTCCCGGCCGGTTTTCAGCAGCGACTGGAGAATGGACTCCTGGTCAGACACTGCTGTAGTCATCCCTTTTCGTATGGAGCGGTAAACATAACCGGCAAATGGCTTTGCCAGAAATGATTTTATTTTCATAATGGAGCAATCGGTTGAAAAACAAACCTACACCAAAAGGAGCAAATGACTAATGCTGCGCCACGCTGCGGGAGGGCTGTACAGCCGTAAAGCATTGTTGCATGATCGAAGGCATGGCAGCGTCCTGCTTCCAGTAATAGACCACGAAATCACGGGTGTGTTCCCGGAACATCCGCACGAACCGTGTGGCCACTTCGGCGACAAAAGGCCGGCGACCCTTGCCGGTAAAAGACGCTTTTGGAAAATCGTAAATATCAAAAAAACCGAGGATAACGCGGTTGCTGGCAGCGATCACCCAGGCCGAGCCCAGCGCGTAATCAAGTTCCGGCACCCCGTAAAAGCTGATCTTCTTGGCTACCAGGGTGTCGCCTTCCTGTACCAGGCGCAGGGAGTCGGTCACCCCGTTCCATTGTCGGGCGGCATGCATTGCTACAGCTGTGAATTCCGCGTCCGTGCACCGGTAGTTGCCGCATTTCCAGAAGAAATTCTCGATCATTTTTTTCTCGAACGGGCCCCGCATTTTGGGATTATCGCGGATCAGGTTATGCCATTTACGGACGGAAAGCTGCATGGTATCCCGGTCCCGGGCGCGGTGGATCATGTCGCACCGGCAGTCGGCGGTATCTTTGTATATACCTGGCTGGGCGACGCCACCGGTGGCCAGGAGCAGTAATAAAAATGACAGGACGGCCTGTTTCATAAGCAGTTTCGGCCGGCTAATATAGCCGATCAGGCCAAAAATGCCACCGGTAGCGGCTTTGCGGGTTAAAGTTTTAAAAAAAGCCGCTTGTTCCTTCAGAAATATGCCTAAAATACCTACCTTTGCCTCCCGAAAAAATCGGGACTAAATTTTTGAACCGTTATGTTCGCAGTAGTTAAAATAGCCGGTAAGCAGTTCAGGGTTGAAAAAGACCAGACTTTATTTGTTCCCAGGGTTTCCGGTAATGCCGGCGACAAGGTTGAGTTCGGGGATGTGATCATGGCCGACAACAATGG
Organism: Flavisolibacter sp.; assembly: GCA_036373835.1. GTDB lineage: Bacteria > Bacteroidota > Bacteroidia > Chitinophagales > Chitinophagaceae > Flavisolibacter. Next base: position 4,725 of record DASUVB010000146.1, read on the forward strand.
CAACCTGACATTCAGCAATTCCGGAATGAAGATCCAGGCTGAGATCCTTGACCAGGTACAGGGTGACAAGGTGATCGCTTTCAAGCACAAAAGAAGGAAGGGATTCCGGAAGAAGAAAGGTCATCGTACACAATACACAAAAATCAGGATCAGCGAAATCGCATAACCTGCGGATAAAAAATACTCAATTTAAAATTTCATCACCATGGCACACAAGAAAGGTGAAGGTAGTGTAAAGAACGGCCGCGACTCAAACAGCAAACGTTTGGGTGTGAAAATTTTTGGTGGTCAGCCTGCTGTAGCCGGAAACATTATCGTGCGCCAGCGCGGAACAGTTTATCACCCCGGTAAAAATGTTGGCGTTGGCAAGGACTACACGCTATTTGCATTATCAGATGGTGTAGTTGAATTCAGGAAAGGAAGGCAAAACAGGACTTTCGTTTCCGTGAACGCTGTCGAAGCCTCC
>DASUVB010000147.1:0-3846 GCA_036373835.1 Flavisolibacter sp.
GGGCCTGTTTCGGTGAAGCCTATACCTTCAACTCCGGCAGCGGAAAGAAAATACCGCGTCGTGAATGACCCGCAGGGCGTGCAGGGCGCCATACGCATGGCCACCAATTTTCCCAACAGGCACCACCCGGATTTTGGAAAGGTGCAGGTGCTGAACAATGTATTCGGGGGATTCTTCGGATCACGGCTGATGAGCAACATCAGGGAAGAGAAGGGCTACACGTATGGCATCTACAGTTACCTGGAGAATCATATCAGCGAAAGCGCGTGGGTGGTGAGCACCGAGGCGGGGCGCGACGTCTGCGAGGCGGCGATTACGGAAGTATACAAGGAGATGCAGGAGCTGCGCGACAAACCGATCGACGAGGAAGAACTGATGCTCGTTCGAAACTACATGATGGGTTCGATACTGGGTGATCTTGACGGCCCGTTCCACATTATCAACCGCTGGAAGAACATCATCCTGAATGATCTTGACGATGGTTATTTTGACCGGCAGATCGAGACCATCCGGAGCGTCAGCGCTGCCGAACTGCAGGCACTGGCCGGCAAATACCTGCTGCCAGAAAAATTCTATGAGCTCGTTGTGGTCTGACAGGTGCGCTGACTACAGATCGTTGTATACTTTTGTTTCAAATCACAATTATGGGATTCATCATTAAAGTACTTGTCACCGCAGTCGCTGCTTACCTTGCTGCTTACCTGCTGGACGGCGTCGCTATCGAAAGCGTGCAGACCACGATCATTGTAGCACTGGTGCTGGCACTGCTCAATACGTTTGTCAAGCCCATTCTGGTGGTGCTTACCATCCCGGTGACCATACTGACACTCGGGTTGTTCCTCCTTATCATTAACGCGCTGATGGTGAAATGGGCGGCCAGCCTCGTCGACGGCTTTACAGTGGATGGCTGGTGGTCCGCGCTGCTGTTCAGTCTCATCGTTTCCTTTGTCAGCTATATCCTGAGTGCTATCGTAAGTCCGGGCAGGGATTAATCAACGTCTATGGAATTTCAACGCGGCAAACTTTCAGACAGCGAGCTGGTTCACCTGTACAAACAATTACTCTGGCCGCGGCTGATCGAAGAGAAAATGCTGGTCCTGTTGCGTCAGGGCAGGATCTCGAAGTGGTTCAGCGGAATCGGCCAGGAAGCCATTGCCGTGGGGGCCACGCTTGCACTGGAGCCGGACGAATGGATCATGCCCCTGCACAGGAACCTGGGCGTGTTTACGGCACGCGATATGCCGCTGGAAAAACTTTTCATGCAGTGGCAGGGCAGCCAGGAGGGTTACAGCAACGGCCGCGAGCGTAGCTTTCACTTCGGCAGCCGGGAACACTTCATCTGCGGAATGATCTCGCACCTGGGGCCGCAGCTGACCGTCGCGGACGGCGCCGCACTGGCATATAAACTGAAAGGCGTTGACAAGGTATCGCTGGCTTTTACAGGCGACGGCGGTACCAGCGAAGGTGATTTCCACGAAGCGCTCAACACGGCGGCGGTCTGGGATCTTCCCGTAATCTTCATCATAGAAAATAACGGCTACGGCCTCAGCACCCCAGTGCACGAACAATACCGGTGCGAAACACTTGCTGACCGTGCAAGGGGATACGGCATGGAATCGGTGGTGATCGACGGCAACAATATTTTAACGGTGTACGACACCATCAGGGGCGTGCGCGAGTACTGCATCCGCAACCAGAAGCCCTACCTCGTGGAATGCATGACCTTTCGCATGCGTGGCCACGAAGAAGCGAGTGGAACAAAGTATGTCCCCAAAGAACTGTTCGATGCATGGCAGGTAAAAGACCCGATCAGCAATTATGAAAAATGGCTGGCGGAGGAAAAAATAATTACGGCCGCTGATATTGAAGAGATCAGGAACACGCAGAAACAGCGCATCGAGGAAGAGGTGCGCGCAGGGTTCAACAGCGCACCTATCGTAGTTGACACGCGCAGGGAGCTGGCAGATGTTTATGCACCGGTGCCAACCGCCAGGTACCCCGCCAAAGATGCGGGCAACGCACGGGTGATCCGGATGATAGATGCCATCAAAGAGGGATTGTATCAATCCATGGAGCGGCACTCCAACCTGGTGCTCATGGGCCAGGACATAGCAGAATACGGCGGTGCATTCAAGATCACGGAAGGCTTTGTGGATGCGTTCGGGAAGGCACGCGTGCGCAACACGCCCCTTTGCGAGAGCGCCATCTTGGGTGCAGCACTGGGGTTAAGCCTGGAAGGATTCAAGAGCATGATGGAAATGCAGTTCGCTGATTTTGTGACCGTCGGGTTCAACCAGATCATTAACAACCTTGCAAAGATCCACTACCGCTGGGGACAGCATGCAGACGTGGTGATACGCATGCCTACAGGCGCAGGCGTAGGTGCAGGGCCGTTTCACAGCCAGAGCAATGAAGCGTGGTTTGTGCACACACCCGGGCTGAAAGTAGTTTATCCCTCTACCCCGGAAGATGCGAAGGGGTTGCTGATCGCTGCCATTAATGATCCGAATCCGGTCATGTATTTCGAGCATAAGGCCTTATACCGGAGCATCAGCGGGCCGGTACCTGAAGGCTATTTTGAAGTGGAGATCGGTCGTGCGCGGCAGGTGCAGACCGGCGATGACATATCGATCATCACATACGGCAGCGGAGTGCACTGGGCCGAGGAATTCGCCATGGAAAACACGGATATTTCTATTGATATCCTTGACCTCCGGACGCTGCTCCCGCTGGATTATGCGGCGATTGAAGCATCGGTGCGCCGCACAGGACGCGTGCTGGTGCTCCATGAGGACACGCTCACCGGTGGTATTGGCGGCGAGGTCGCGGCATGGATCTCCGAAAACTGCTTCCGGTATCTCGATGCACCCGTGACACGCTGCGCGTCACTGGACACCCCGATTCCTTTCAATACGGAACTCGAGCAGAATTTCCTGGCGAAAACGCGGTTGCCGGGAGCGATCAGCAGGCTGCTGGCTTTCTGATCATTCGTGCAGGCCCATCCCCAACTGGCCGATCTTGTTCATAAGCCCGGCCACGGTATTCACGTCCAGTTTCTGGTAAATATTTTTACGGTGCGTTTTAATGGTGAGCTCACTCAGGAACAATTGCGATGCAATATCCCTGTTGCTTTTTCCTTCTATGATGAGCCGGATGATCTCCTTTTCGCGGCTGCTAAGCTTTACCTGCACGGGCAGCGCATCCTGCACCGGCAGCGCATCCTGCACCGGCATGCGAACACTGTCCTTGAGCCTGGGGTCCAGGTACACCTTGCCGGAAAAGGCGGTTTCAATTGCCTGTGACAGCACATGGCTTCCCGAATTTTTCAGGACGTACCCATTGATGTAAGGTGCATGCACCGATTCGCTGCCGATCGCTGAGGGATGGTACATCGTCAGCAGCACCACGCGTACATGCGGGAACTGAGTGCGGATCCTGCGGGCCAGCAGCAACCCGTTCTTTCCCGGCATGTTAACATCGAGAACGGCAACATCCACCGCGGTCCGGTTGAGTTGGTCTTCCACCGCAAAGCCGTCGGTGCATTCTGCCACGATCTGTATATGCCGGTATTTTTCAAGTGCGTTACGCACCCCGTCAAGAAACATAGGGTGATCGTCTGCCAGCAAAACTCTTATCAGTTGATTCATCAGGTATGGTTGGGAATTCTATCGAAATGCGGCAGCCCTTATTGAGCTGGCTGTCGATCTCGAACCGTCCACTGACAAATGTAATCAATCCACGTATCTGGGAAAATCCAAGCCCGTCGCTGATCGTTGCGGCGTCGAAGCCCCTGCCATTATCCTCCACGAACAGCGAGATCAGTTCGGGTTCGATCATGATCTGGAT
>DASUVB010000148.1:0-6207 GCA_036373835.1 Flavisolibacter sp.
TCGGTGACAAGGTGAGTGCCAAGGAGATCGCGCGGCAGAACGGGGTACCCCTGATCGAAAGCAATGAAAAGACGCTTGATACACCCGAAATAGCATCCGCCGAAGCGGTTCGCATTGGCTTCCCGGTAATGCTGAAGGCGGCTGCGGGCGGTGGCGGCCGCGGAATGCGCGTGGTACGATCGGCAGCGGAGCTTGAAAAATGTTTCGCGGAAGCGAAGCGCGAAGCGCTGAACGCCTTCGGGGATGGAACAGTGTTCCTGGAAAAATATATTGACCAGCCGAAGCACATCGAGATCCAGGTAGTGGCCGACCGCCACGGGAACGTGATGCACCTGTACGAGCGAGACTGCAGCCTGCAGCGCAGGTTCCAGAAGATCGTAGAGGTGGCACCCGCATTCAGCCTGCCGGAAGATACCAGGCAGCAGCTGTACGATTATGCAGTGCGTATCTGCAGCGCCGTGCGCTACAACAACATCGGCACGGTCGAATTCCTGGTGGATCAGCAGGGACAGATCTATTTCATCGAAGTAAACCCGCGCATACAGGTGGAGCATACGGTTACCGAAATGATCACAGGGATTGACCTGGTGAAGACACAGATACACATCGCGGAAGGGCACCGGTTGCACGACCCGGTGATCGCATTGCCCCGCCAGGAGGATGTTCCCAGGAACGGTTTCGCCATCCAGTGCAGGATCACCACGGAGGATCCCGAGAATGACTTCATGCCGGATTATGGCACCGTGCTGGCCTACCGCAGCGCGGAAGGTTTCGGCATCCGTCTCGATGAAGGCAGCGTGTACAATGGTGTAAAAATTTCCCCCTTCTTCGATTCATTGCTGGTAAAGGTGACAGCGCATTCGTCAACGATCGAAGACACCATGCGGAAATTGAAAAGAGCCCTGCGTGAATTCAGGATCCGCGGGGTGAATACCAACATCCGCTTCCTGCTGAATATTATTGCGCATCCCGTGTTCATCTCGGGCGGCGCAACGGTGAATTTCCTGCAGCAGCACCCCGAGCTGTTCAACCTGCACCGTGTACAGGACCGCGGCACCCGCATCCTGAACTACCTTGCCGATATCTCGATCAATGGTCACCCCGACGTGCGGGACCCGGATCCCGATCGCAAATTCTATAAACCGCTGCTGCCGGATTATGACCCGGAAAAGCCGATCCCCGTGGGAACAAAGCAGCAGCTCGACGACATGGGACCGGAAGCAATGGCACAATGGCTTCTCCGGGAGAAGAAGATACAGTACACGGATACGACGTTCCGTGATGCGCACCAGTCACTGCTTGCCACGCGCGTTCGCACGATCGACATGCTGAAGGTGGCATCATCTTTCGCGCAGCATTTTCCACAAACTTTCAGCATGGAAGTATGGGGCGGTGCCACGTATGATGTGTGCATGCGCTTCCTGTATGAAGATCCATGGAAACGGCTGCAGCTGATCCGCAAAGCCATTCCGAACATCCTGCTCCAGATGCTGTTGCGGGGCGCCAATGCAGTCGGATACAAAGCATACCCCGACAACCTGGTCGAGGAATTCATCGCGAAAAGCTGGGAATATGGCATCGATGTATTCCGCATTTTTGATTCGCTGAACTGGATGCCCAGCATGGAAAAAAGCATTGCGGCCGTGCGCAGGCGCACCAAAGGCCTGGCGGAAGTGGCGATGTGCTATACAGGCGACATCCAGGATCCTTCAAGGACAAGATATACGCTGCAATACTATCGGCAGTTCGCAAAGGACATCGAGAACAGTGGTGCCCATATCCTTGCCATCAAGGACATGAGCGGGCTGCTGAAACCATGGGCGGCGTATGAGCTGATCGGGGAACTGAAGCAAACGGTACGCATTCCCATACACCTGCATACGCATGACACATCATCGCTGCAAAGCGCCACCTACCTGAAAGCAATCGAGGCGGGCGTGGATGTGGTCGACTGTTGTATTGGTGCGGTATCCGGCCTTACCTCGCAGCCGAATTTCAATGCCATGGTGGAGATGATGAAATTTCATGAGCGCGAGAACCCGTACAATATCAAGGTCCTGAACCAGCATTCAACGTATTGGGAAACAGTGCGCGAGTTTTATTATCCTTTCGAAAGCGGCATGCGCGCCAGCAGCGCGGAAGTTTTTTACCACGAGATCCCCGGTGGCCAGTATTCCAACCTGAAGCCCCAGGCAGAATCGCTGGGACTTGGTGATAAGATCGAGGAGATCAAAAAAGCCTACCGGCAGGTCAACGAATTGTTTGGAGACCTTGTAAAAGTAACGCCAAGCTCCAAGGTGGTGGGTGATATGGCGCTGTTCATGGTATCGAATAACCTGACCAGCGAAGACATCCTGAAAAAAGGCGAGATGCTGTCCTTCCCCGAATCGGTGATCTCCATGTTTCGTGGCGACATCGGCCAGCCCGTCGGCGGATTCGATCCCGTATTACAGAAGATCATTCTCAAGGATGTAAAACCTTACCGGGAACGTCCGAATGAACACCTGGTGCCGGTGGATTTTGATGCGGAGATGAAAGCATTTACGGAGATGTTCGGAAGTACGGTCACGTTCACCGACCTGCTGTCCTATCTGATGTACCCGAAAGTATTCGAAGAATATTTCCGTAAGAAAGAGCTGTATGGCGAAGTATGGCACATACCCACGCTCAATTTCTTTTATGGACTGAAACAGGACGAGGAGGTCCTGATCGAGATCGACAGGGGCAAAAGCATTCTGGTGCGGCTGCTTACCTGCAGCGACCCGGATGAAGAAGGGAAGCGCAAGGTATTTATGCGCCTGAATGGCCAGACGCGCATCATCGAGGTGCAGGATAGATCTGTACAGGTTACCGCGAAGGAAAACCGCAAGGTGAACCGGTCCGATAAACGCGAAGTGGGTGCGCCGCTGCAGGGTAAATTATCACAACTGCTGATCCGCGAAGGTGACCCGGTGAAAAAGAACCAGCCGCTGTTCGTGATAGAGGCCATGAAAATGGAAACGACGATCGCGGCTACGGAGCCGGGAACAGTGCAGGAGGTGGTGCTCCAGCCTGGGTCTATGGTAAAGTCGGATGATCTTGTACTGGTACTGAGCTGACCGACATCGGCTCACGGCGCACCTGCTGCGGAACGCGCAGACGCTGGAACAAGGCAACGATTCCCATCATGATCAGCAGCAGTATGAAGATGCCCAGCAACTGCGGCACATTCTTCAGGAAATATCCCAGCAACAACACCATGGCATGAACGCCGCAGATCAGCTTGGCAGAAAAGCTGTGGCTCCAGCCATTATTCGTCAGCAGGTGATGAATGTGTGCTTTATCAGGTGTAAAAGGCGATTTTCCCTGCCAGGTGCGCAGTGCAAACACGCGGAGCGTATCAAACACAGGTATGGCCACAATGCTCAGCGCAAACACAGGTGCATGCGGCAGCACGGTGGTGGCGCCTTCAGGATTGATCTGTATAAGCCGGATGCAGAGCACCGACGTCACGAAGCCCAGCACGAGTGAACCGGTATCTCCCATGAAGATCCGCGCAGGGTTGAAGTTATAGTACAGGAAACCGAGCAGGCCCCCCGCGAGTGCAAAAGCGATCACTGCGTAATTCGCGTCGCCGCACAACGTCAGGAAAATTCCCAGCATGATGAGGCTCATGAAACCCAGTCCACCCGCCAGGCCGTCAATCCCGTCGATCAGGTTGAACGCGTTGGTGATCCCCGTGATGGCGATAATGGTTAAAGTGTACTGCGCCGATATTGGAATTTCCTGCAGTCCAAACAGGCCGTTAAAGCTGGTAATGCGAACGCCGCTGAATGCGATCAGGGCGGCAATGGCGATTTGGATCACCAGTTTGTAACGCGCCGGGAGGTTGCGGAGGTCGTCCATGATCCCAATGGCAAACAGGATGGCCATGGAAAAGAAAAATGAAACGGTGAAAATATCATTCGTGAAACGGAACCACAGCAGCGCGCCGATCGCCATACCGATGCAGGATGCGATGCCCCCCATCGTGGGGATGGGCAATGTGTGCTCCTTGCGCAGATCGGGAACATCGAAAAGGTTGAAACGGTGGATCACTTTGATCAGCGGTGGCATGAGGATCATTGACACAACAAAAGCCGTAAAAAAACCAAGAATGCCAAAGGTAAAATCAGTAACGTTGAGGTCTATTTGTAACAATGTTCCGTGCATGGAGGCGAAAAATAGCGATTATATCTTACAAGCGCAATTTTCGGCTATGGATGGGTGATGTAATTTTATCCCGCTGACGTGATTACAACCGCACATATTTTATCACAACCCATAGAGTACCTGAAGGGAGTTGGTCCGCAACGCGCCGATCTGCTGAAAAAGGAATTAGGGATTTTCACTTACAGCGACCTCTTGTTTCATTTTCCCTATCGCCACATTGACAAAACGAAGATCACACCCATCAGCCACCTGCGTCCTGATATGGATTTTGCACAGGTGCGCGGAAAGCTCTGGTATACCGAGACTTCCGGCAACAAGGGCGGTAAGCGGCTCATAGGATACCTTAAAGATGACAGCGGTGTCCTGGAACTGACCTGGTTCAGGGGGATCAGCTGGATCGAAAAAATGCTGAAGACCGACCAGGTATATACGGTGTTCGGACGTGTCGGGTTTTTTATGGGGAAGCCGCAGATCGTTCACCCCGAAATGGAACTGGTAAACGATAGTGTGTCCACCGGGAAAAATTACCTCGACCCCGTATATCCTTCCACGGAAAAGCTGAAATCAAAAAACCTGGGTGGCCGGCAGCTGGCCCGCCTGGCGGAAAATCTTTTTATCATGCTGCGGGAGCGCGACCTCGCGGAGATACTACCGGACAGGGTGGTTGGTAAATTCCGGTTGCTGAACCGGTATGAGGCGTTCCGGCAGATCCACTTTCCGGCGAGCCCCGAGATGTACGAACTGGCGTTGCGCCGGCTCAAGTTTGAAGAACTGTTCATCACGCAGCTTCGTCTTTCGATGGTGCGCTCGGAGCGACACCGTAAATCCAGGGGTGTCGTGTTCGAGAAAGTGGGGGAGCTGTTCAATACATTTTATAACGAGCACCTGCCATTCGAACTGACCGCGGCGCAGAAGCGCGTGATCCGCGAGATTCGGCAGGATACCGGGTCGGGTCACCAGATGAACCGGCTGCTGCAGGGCGATGTCGGCAGTGGCAAGACCATCGTGGCGCTGTTGGTCATGCTGATTGCGATTGACAATGGTTACCAGGTATGCCTGATGGCCCCAACGGAGATCCTGGCACAGCAGCATTACCAGACACTGTCATCTCTTTTGTCAGGGATGCCGGTTCCCGTCAGCCTGCTGACCGGCTCCACCCCGGCTGCAGGGCGGCGAAAGGTCCTGAAGCAACTGTCCGAGGGAACCTTGCCGATGCTTGTCGGCACCCATGCGCTGATCGAAGAAACTGTTCAATTCAAAAACCTGGGCTTCGCCGTCATTGACGAGCAGCACCGGTTTGGGGTGGCGCAGCGTGCCAGCCTTTGGAAGAAGGCCGCAGTGCCGCCACATGTGCTGGTAATGACCGCTACGCCGATACCACGCACCCTGGCTATGACAGCATACGGAGATCTTGATTACAGCATCATGGATGAACTGCCGCCTGGCCGGCAACCGGTCACCACGGTGCACCGGTACGACCATCACCGGGCGAAAGTGATGGATTTCATCCGTGCTGAAATTGGTGCCGGCAGGCAGGTCTACATCATTTTCCCCCTCATCGAGGAAAGTGCAAAACTGGATTATGAGAACCTCATGACCGGGTATGAAAATGTAAAGGCTTTCTTCCCGGAACCGGCTTACTGGATCAGCATGGTGCATGGCCGCCAGCCGTCCGAACAGAAGGAGACCAATATGCAACGGTTTGTGTCGGGCGACACGCAGATCATGGTAAGCACTACGGTCATCGAGGTGGGTGTGAATGTTCCCAATGCAACGGTGATGGTCATTGAAAGCGCCGAAAAGTTCGGGCTCTCGCAACTGCACCAGCTGCGGGGTCGCGTGGGCAGGGGGGCTGAAAAAAGTTACTGCATCCTCATGACGTCATCGAAGCTGGGCGCAGATGCACGCGAAAGGATCAGGATCATGACATCCACAACCAATGGTTTTGAAATTGCGGAAAAAGACCTGGAGCTGCGCGGACCGGGGGAAATTGAGGGAACCAGGCAAAGCGGATTA
>DASUVB010000149.1:0-4165 GCA_036373835.1 Flavisolibacter sp.
GTGTGTATCCCGCAAGCGTACTATGATCAAAACGGGCAGAAAAGTTGCTTCCGGAAAATGTAAAGTACTCCGGCCCGCGTAGCACTCCACTTCCGCCCATGGTATTGTAGTTAACATTGCGTGTTGCCACGATAGCCGTTCCCTGAAACCGAACTTTTAATATGCCGGTCGTAGGATTAGGCTGAAAAGGTTCGAACAAATTGCCCACAGAGGTAACCCTGACGTTGACGGTACTGTCACTGACCTTAATTACTTCAATTATGGCAGGGCCTTCCTTTTTATAATTGGGAAGTGCATTTCCAAAATGGCAATCGGGTCCCATTGTGTAGATCCAGTACCAACGGGTAGCGGCGCCCTGGTATTGCCCCAAAACCTGGTCTGCAGCGGATCCTCCAGATGTATCTGCAGGAGTACCGGGATCCGTGTCACTCTTTTTACACGAGGATGCGCACACTAGAACGAAAGCTGCTATAAACAATGTACGGTAAGTCATACTAATAAACCCTGGATGATGAGCTCAAATGAAACTAATAAAATCGACCGAAAATGTCAATTGATACCCAAGCCGATTTAATATAATTTTTCTTGCTATATGTCTGGGCTTAGAAATGATAAACTTCCGTTTGAGATAAAGAACCAGATCGTATTGGCAGCTGCCTTTCAATAGTATATAAGGTGCTTACATCTCTTCAGCTACTCAAGCGTGTACCGTATAGTCGCTTGTTTGAACCACTGCTGACACAAAGCACACAGCGCAGTAATCGACCATTGTGGTTGAACAAGATCCCCTGGTACAGTTCCCGAAAGAGTGTTAACATGGGTGAAAGTTGTTCAAAAGTGGGGTTTACCATATTATAACTACGTTCAACCACCTAAACAAGGAGTTCCATTTAACATTCAAAACTCAACACGCAACACTATTTCTTCGGGATCTTCAACTTCCATCCCGGGTGAATAAGATCGGGGTCCTTGATCTGGTCGCGGTTGGCTTCGTAGATGTCTTTCCAGGGAATGCCGTATTTCTCTCCGATCTTCGAAAGGCTGTCGCCTTTCACCACGGTGTATTCTTCCTGGGAGGTGCCGCCCAGTGACTGGATATTCATCACCAGGTCACCGGAGCGGTAGTCCGGGTCTATCTGGCCATAAAGGTCCCACAACTGCTTTTTCACGTCTTCCGAGGGTGCCTGGCCATCGATATACAAAACGTTATCCTGCTGCCGCACCTGCAGGTTGCTGACGCCACTTTGCGTGGCCCGGTCGATCAGTTGCTGGTATTTATTCCTGAGTGCGCCTGTTTCCTGTGCCATGGTTAATTGTTTTTGATCACTAATTGGTTTTCTACACGCTTTGGCCGCAGCGCCTGCATCTCGGACATCAGCTGCTGCAGCTTATCACGATCATCGATAGTACCTCGCAGCGTTATGACGCCATTGTTCACGTCGGCCTGCACATTATACTTGCCTGCCACCTGCTGGGCCGATGTTCGCAGCGGTGCGTCGTCCGTGATCACCACGGGTGCAACAGTAATATTATTGACCACCTTTTTTACGCCATCAATATCGTCGACCGCCTTTTCGGCGTTCGTGCGACAATTCTCATCAGCACATGTGCCCGTGAGGGTAGCCGTGCCGTCAACGACCGAAATACTGACTCCCGCCAGGCTCGGATCGGACTGCGCTTTGGTATTAAATGCGGACTGGATCTCGCTGTCGCGGTTCTTGTCCTTGCAGGAGGCTGCTGATACTCCCAACAGTATGACCAGGCCAAACAACAGCCTGCTGATCTGAAATGCTTGCATACGTTTGATTAAGGATGGAGTGCTGCAAAATGCATACCCGTGCAGATGTGCAGGAGTCGTGGGTTACAGCGAAATGAAAAAGGAAAAAATTAAGTCCTTCTTCTCAACCTTAACCTAAACCTTAGCCTTTCGCCCCACCCGAATTTGACCTAGGTCAAAGGAGGCCGCCTTCCACCAGGCTTCGTTTGCTGCCTAAATTTTTAATTATGAAATAGTCAACCACCCTGTTCTGGGTACCAACGATGATCATTTCGCTGGCAATAATCGCAGCCGGCGTAGCAAAGCTGATACCGGTTGCCGGCCTCGTGACGATTTACGCAAGACTCGGGCTGCTGGATTATATGCCACTGCTGGGCGTCACCGAGATCCTTTTCGCAATTGTATTTCTTATTCCGGCAACGATGCGGCACGGGCTGTTGCTGCTGACAGGTTATTTCGGCGGCGCCATGGCGGTAGAATTCTCACATGGCAATGTATTCCTGGTGCCTGCCATCATCCTGTCATTGGTGTGGCTGGCAGCATACCTGCGCGACCGCTCCGTATTCAGAGCCGGTGCACATTTTCCCCGAACCAGGAAGTTCCAGGTTTGAACAGCCCACCCGCACCAACAGCAGGGTCAATGATATGCATAACCGCACCGCATTACCCTGCTACTATACTATTTTACATCCGCAAATGGTGATCCGTCAACCCCACATTTAAAATTTAAAATTCAACATTCAACATTGCGTTACTGCGCCAGGTATCCCCCGTCCACTGCGTAATACGACCCTGTAACAAAGGAAGATTTCGGCGACGCCAGCCACAGGATCAGTTCCGCCACTTCATCAGACTCGCCAAGCCTCCCGATCGGGTGCAGCGCTGCCACAGCCTTCAATGTTGCCTCATCCAGGATGCTGAGCAGCGGTGTGTTAATATATCCAGGGCCAATGGAATTCACCCGAACGTTTTTGTTCGCATATTCGAGCGCGGCTGCCTTTGTCAGTCCTAAAACCCCGTGCTTGGCCGCCACGTAGGCTGGTGACATTCGCGTTCCCACGGCCCCGAGGATCGAAGCCACGTTGACGATGCTTCCCCCTTTTTCCAGCATAGCAGGGATCTGGTACCGCATGCCGTAAAAAACACCGGAGAGATTTACCCCGATCACCTTTTGCCAGCCGTCAACAGGATATTCCCCGGTAGGTGCCAGTGGTCCCGCGATACCGGCATTGTTCACCGCGATGTCCAGGGCGCCGTACTTGCGCACCGCCTGCTGCACCAGCGCTTCATTATCCTGTGGACTGGAAGTATCTGCGCGCACAAAAAAAGCTTCGCCACCACCGCCGGCAATTTCCCGGACCACTTCATTTCCATGTGCTTCATGGATGTCCGACACCACCACACTGGCCCCTTCCCGAGCGAAAAGCAGCGCCGCTGCCCTGCCAATACCGGAGCCGCCACCGGTAATGATGGCAACTTTGTTTTCTAATGATTTCATATAACCCGTTTATTATTATAGTAAGGACAAAAGGTACACCCCTGTCCAGACGAAAAAACAGATCGTCGTCATGAAAACGGCTGTTTTTGAGCAGCCGGAAATGGTTTAGTGTTTAGTGTGGAGGGGTTAGGGAGCCGGAATGATTGAATTGGTTTCGTGTTTAGCGTGGAAGGTTTAGGGGCCGGGATGTTAGAAATGGTTTAGTGTTTAACGTGGAGGGGTTAGGAAGCTGGGAATTTTGAATTGGTTTAGCGTTTAGTGTTGAGCGTTGGGGCGGTGAAGTAGAGCAAAAGCAGCAGGGAATCTTTTTTCATTTTACATTTTTCATTTCCTCTGGATCGCCCGCCGGCGGATGCGGCTGAGCGTTTCCTGCGTGATGCCTAGGTACGAGGCGATCATGTGCAGCGGCACGCGTTGCGCGATGCCCGGATAGGTCCCGATGAAATCATGATATCGTTCATCTGCAGGAGATGCCAGGGCCTGGGCGATGCGCTTATCCTTGGCAGCATTTCGCTTCATGATGCCGTCGCGGAAGGAAGCGGCGTAGGATGGTATCTTTCCCATCAGCTGCTCGTGGCCTTCGCTGTTGATCAGCAATACTTCCGAGTCCTCGATCGCGTCGATGAAAACAGGAGAAACAAGGCTTCCCGCACTCATCCCGGGACTGATCCACCAGTTCTCCGGGGCAAACTGCAGGATGTGCTCCCGGCCTTTTTCGTCAATAATATAGGAACGGAGTATTCCTTTACAAACGAATGCCCCATAGCGCGCGGGTTCGCCTTCGCGTACCAGGCATTCTCCCTTCACCAGTTCCCTCGGAATGAAAAGAGACCGGATCAGCTCCTTGTCGGACGAGGTTAAGGGAAAGCTGCGCTCAAAATATGATTCTA
>DASUVB010000150.1:0-9692 GCA_036373835.1 Flavisolibacter sp.
CAAGCCAGGGGATCTCGCATTTTTCCGGAATGATGAAGGAAGGATCACGCACGTAGGCATTGTGGTGGATGACCTGGTGGTGCATGCTTCGGGAAAGGTTCGCATGGATTACCTGGATGCGAAGGGTATTGTTAACAGGGAAAGCTACAGGCTGACGCACCAGCTGCATTCGCTGAAAAGGTTCCTCTGAACAGTTATGACCTGAAAAGGTTCACCAGCCATTTATCCCATCCCATCATCCGGAAAGCCGTATAGATCAGGACAACGGCAAAAATTTTCTTCAGCATGTCCTGTGACATGGACAACGCTATCTTGCTGCCGATCCAGCCACCGGCCACAAAGGCAAGCGCCATGATCATCACAAACTTGATATCGATCTGCCCCTTGTTGTAGTAATTGATCACGGCGAGGATGCCGATCGGCAGCAACAGTAAACCCAGCGAAGTCCCCTGCGCCTGGTGCTGCGTAAATCCCAGGAAGAAGATCAGCGCGGGTACGATGATGATACCGCCGCCCACTCCCACAAGCCCGCTCATGATGCCGGCGAACAGTCCGATGAGAACGAGTATCAGGATGGTTTCCGTTGTCATATGTGTTGTGTTTCGTTTCACGAATTGAATTTTTGGCGATACAGTTCAATGGCTTCGGTGATGATCCTGAAGGCTGCCTCGTGGTCCTGGAATTCCTCGATCTGCACCTGTTTGTTCTCCAGCACCTTGTACTGTTCAAAATAATTGCGCAGCTCTGTAATGAAATGGCGTGGCAGTGCTTCGATCGAAGTGATGTGATTTACGGAAGGATCCTTCGCCGCAACGGCGATGATCTTGTCGTCCATTTCGCCATTGTCGATCATCTGCATATTACCGATGACCTGTGCCTCCACCAGGCAAAGCGGCTGGATCGACTGTGAGCACAGCACGAGGATATCCAGCGGGTCGCCATCCATGCCCAGCGTCTGTGGAATGAATCCGTAATTAACCGGGTAATGGAACGATGAGTAGATCACGCGGTCCAGCTTCAGCAGGCCGGTTTCCTTATCAATTTCATATTTGGCGCGGGATCCTTGGGGGATCTCGATCAGCGCGTTGACCCTGGCGGGAGCGGCCGCGCCGTATGATGCGCCATGCCATGGATGCAGCACAGTTGTTGATCTCATATTATGCCGTAAGCTTGTACCCCAGGTACGTGGCAGCAAGTCCACCCGCCACGCTGACCAGGGTGTATACAATAAAAAGGATCCACCGGTTTTCCATCATCATCTGTACGCCCTCATAGGTGAACGTGGAGAAAGTTGTAAATCCGCCGCAGAAACCTGTCACCAGCAGCAAACGTTTCGGCTCGTCGATATGCCGTGTGAAAAGACCCCATAACAGGCCGATGAGCAGGCATCCCGCAAGGTTTACCAGCAGGGTACCATAGGGAAAGGACATGTTCAGGTTGCGCTGGCAGATATACCGCAGGATACTTCCGGCGGCACCGCCCGCACCGATCAGCAAGAAATTAGTCAACATAAGCGGATGAATCTGGTGGAAGGAAAGTGTATTTGAAATCTACCAGCCACCGGCCATTCACACGAACCACCTTGAGTGAGTCCTTTTCATTCTTAAATGAATTGGAATAATGCACAATGGTGACGCTGTCATTCACCTTGCGTGCTTCATGGGTGGTAATGGACGCTTCGCGGTAACCCCTTCGTTCTTCGCGATCCTCGTTTATATAAAATGCTTCGATCTTTTCCAGGCGCTCCACGTTTGCTGAATCCTGGAGCATGTACCTGCGCGCTTCCGGCCATTTGCGGTCCAGGGCAGCGCGTATAAAATTGCGTGCAGCATCGAGGTCGTTTTCGGAGGCAGGGGTATCCCCGTTTTCCGGGTTGCCACAGGAAGCTAACGAAACAAGAAATACAATGAATGGAAGTAGCGCCTTCATGCGCGCAAAGATAACGGCAGGTTCGACGATGGCTGCCAAAAAAAAGTGCCCGCTCACGGGCACTGTATGGTAGACTGGTTAGTAAGCGGTTTAATCCCGTTCGTTCCGGTCAAAGTACCGGCGCTCCCTTCTTTCCTTTTTTTCAGCGTCGTCCAGCTCCTGCTCACGGTGATGTTCCTTGTCATATGCCTTGAGAATGGCCTTCACCAGCTTGTGACGAACCACATCTTCCTCGTCCAGTTCTATATAGCCGATCCCGTCTATGTCGCGCAGGATGCGGCTTGCCTTTGCAAGACCACTTTTCTGGTTCTTCGGCAGGTCCACCTGCGTCAGGTCACCGGTGATAATGGCCTTTGCATTGGCGCCGATACGTGTCAGGAACATTTTTATTTGCAGGTCGGTGGCATTCTGCGCTTCATCAAGGATGATAAAGCAATTGTCCAGCGTGCGTCCGCGCATGTACGCCAGCGGTGCGATCTCGATCGTCCGGGTCGTCATGTAATAACCCAGCTTGTCTGCCGGGATCATGTCGTCCAGGGCATCATACAGCGGGCGCAGGTACGGATCGATCTTCTCCTTCAGGTCACCGGGTAAAAACCCAAGGCTCTCGCCTGCTTCCACCGCGGGACGCGTAAGGATGATCTTTTTCACCACCTTGTTCTTCAATGCGCGGACAGCCATGGCTACCGCGGTGTAGGTTTTACCGGTACCGGCAGGACCGATGGCAAACACCACATCGTTCTTTTCGGCCGACGTGACCATGCGCTTCTGGTTGGCCGTGCGTGCACGCACCGTTTTCCCGTTGGGGCCAAACACGAGGATGTCGTTGGGATTGCGCTCCACGAAATTGTCGACAGACTCCGCGTCGTCGCCGCCGAGGATCTGCTCGAAGTAGTTTTCACTCATGTGGCCATTTCTTTCAAGGTATTGCACGATGAGATCAATTTTTTCCTTTGCGCCTTCCACTTGCTCCGGGGCACCGCTCAGCTTCAGTTGCGTGCCTCGGGAAAGAATTTTTAAAAGGGGAAATTTTTTCTTAAGTATATCCAGCTTACCGTTATTCACACCAAAGAACTCTATAGGGTTAACGGTTTCAAGGTTGATGATAGTGTCTCTCAATTCTGTTCAGTTTTCGTTAAACAATCCCCGCTTCAGGGAAGTGGGTCATTCATATCCCTTTCCTTACAAGATAAACATTAGGTGGGAAATTTTTCAACACCTAGTTATACACAAATGTGTATTAAAAATTATGCCTGATTGTTGTTTGTTGTTCCCCCTGCTGCGCCTGTCCCGTTAAAATTGCGGTCACGGTTGCCGGCGCTTCATGAGGAACCGCGAATTCCATCCGAACGATTTCACGGTCTCGTAATTTTTTCCCAGCACCGGGAGATCATAATCTGTAGCATAGTAAAACAAATACGGGCTGTCTGGTTGCGGTTCCTTGTGATAGGGCGCAAGTTGCAGCCACGGCAGCGGCGTAGTGACGCGGTAGTATTCCAGCGAAGGGGTGAACCACCAGTGCGCATTTAGGGTTACGGACGGTGCGGGATTTTCAGGTTGCTGTTGTTCCAGGTACGAGATCACATCCTTTGTATTCTCATCAAACCACCATTCAAAGCTCCGTTTCAGGTTTGCTGATGCGGCAAGGTGCCAACCGGTAACTGCAATGAACACGATCATCACTCCTGCAGCCGCGCGACGAAACCTGTCCCAGGAAATCTGTGCTGCTCCCGCGCATGCCAGCCCGTACAACGGGAAGAAAAGCAACGCGGTCCTCCCCGTAAGGAAGGGTGTTTGCACCAGGTAATGCTGCAGCACGTTGACGGCAACGGTTGCCAGCGGTAACAGGTACAGTAACTGGTATTCTTTACGGGTCACAGGCCTGCTCCGGATCCATGCAGGGAGTATGAACAGCAGGGGAATCATAATGACCAGCAGCGCGGCAATGGTCAGAATGTAATATGGGATATGGAAGTGATCGGGATGCAGCGCGAATGCCACCCACATGCTTTTGATGGTATCCTCGTAAAAGCCACTTTGTCCCCAGTAAATAAACTGGTCCGTGGCTACCATGCGGCTCACCGGGAGCCAGGTGGCAAGTGCAAGTAATCCGGTTCCAGCTACAAGCACCGCGACCTGTTGCCGTTTCCGCGCTTTCGCCTGGCGGGAACTTGTGATCAATACGCCGGCAATCATGATGAATGCGACGAAATAATTCAGCGCGGTGAAATTGGTATATGTTGCCAGCATTCCTGATGCCGTTGCTGCACCCAGCCGGCCGGGTGAGGGATCTTTCATGAAGCGCAGCAGGTAAAACACCGAGGCCATCATGAATGCCGTAGATAATGCGTAGCCGCGCGCCAGCGAAAAGAACTCAAGAAAGTAAGGGTTAAAGAACAGGGCAGCCATGCAGAAAAGCGTGACCAGGAAATGCTTTGAGATCATGCGTATCACACCCATCGCGAAGCCGAAATACACCATGAATCCTAAAATATTCGGAAGCCGTATACTCAGTTCATGCCACCCGGAAATTGAGACGAAAAGTTTTACGAGGAGGGTGTTCAGGATGTGGTTGTTCGGTATAGGGTCCCTGTAGGCGATGATATCCCATACGGGCATTTGTGAAAAATACAGGCAGGTCTGAACTTCATCATGGGTCACAGGGATTACGATAGCCCGGATTACAATATATACAAACAGCAGCATGCCTATGATCGCAGGAGCGAACAAATCAATGTACCTGCCAGCCTGCCCGTAATTTGTTTTTATCATGTTCTTACCGGCCTGCAGCCGGCGCGAAGGTAAAATAGCTGGTTTCTTTGTTATTTTCAGGACAAGATGACCAGTCAACAGCACCGTTACTCCGCGTATTCCCTGCTTCTTTGTTACGCACTGATCCTGGTCACCGGGATTTTTTACTACCCGAAGTGGAAGCAGCAGGGAACCGAGGCTACCATCAGCTGGGATGTTTCAGGCTATTACATGTACCTGCCGGCGCTGTTCATCTACAAGGACATCAGGCAATGCCGCTTTGGCGATTCCATTATCCAAAAATACCAGCCGACGCACGACTTTCACCAGGCGTACCGGCACCCATCCGGCAACTATGTGATGAAATACGCCGCAGGGCAGGCGCTTCTGCTGTCTCCATTTTTCTTTACGGCGCATGCAATAGCCCGGTCATCTGCTGCCTATGAAGCCGATGGATTCACATATCCCTACCAGGTGGCCATTGGCCTCGCCGCATTGCTGTATGCCCTGCTGGGTCTATGGGTGCTGCGTAAAGTGCTGCTTCGTTATTTCCCCGACGCCACAACGGCGGTTACGCTATTCGTCATCGTGTTCGGTACCAACTACCTGGATTATGCCGCGGTGAACGGCGCCATGACACACAATACGGTTTTTACAGTGTATGCCCTGCTGCTATGGGCAACGGTCCGTTTTTACGAGAAGCCTTCAGCTGCACGATCGCTGGTTGTCGGGGCATTGGTGGGACTGGCCACACTGATACGACCAACAGAGATCATTAGCGCGCTCATTCCACTCCTGTGGCATGTTGGCAGCGTGCGCGATGCCAGGCAACGTGTCCTGTTTTTTTCGCGTGACCTGAAATATACTGTGCTGATGGGAGGTGCGGCCATCGTGGTTGCCGGCATCCAGTTGCTGTACTGGAAGCTGGTGGCCGGTGAATGGATCGTATACAGCTACCAGCAGGAAGGTTTCGACTGGTTGCATCCACACATCAAAAACGGGTTGATCAGCTTCAGGAGCGGGTGGCTGACGTATTCTCCCGTGATGGTGCTTTCCCTCGCCGGCTTTGTCTGGCTGTACCGCCGGAAAGAACTTTTCGTGCCCACACTGGTGTTTTCCATCATCTTCATGTACCTCTGTTTCGCCTGGCAAACGTGGTGGTACGGTGGAAGCCTTGGACAGCGCGCAATGGTCCAGGCGTATCCCGTGCTGGCATTTCCATTGGCGGCAGCGCTGCAGTCATTGTTGAGAAGATCGGTCGTGGTGAGGTGGATCACCATATTATTCCTTGCGTTCTGCGTAGCGTATAACATGTGGCTCACGCACCAGGCACACAGGGGAGGATTGTTCAGGGCGGGTGAAATGACGGGCCCTTACCTACGGGCCATCTTCGGTCGCTTCGACGTTGACAAGCGCGTATTTACGATGCTCGATAATAATGTGCTGTATGAAAGTATCCCGCCAGATGCCATTAGCGTCTATACAAACAACTTCGAAAATGACACGGCTGCCAATATCGTGGCCGGGTTAAACGGGAAGTGTTTATTTATGGACCGGGATGTTACGTTTTCAAACGAATACATGTTTGCTGCGCCTGGTCGCGATGTGCACCGTATCCGGGCAACGGCCGATTTCCTGGCACCGGAACTGGAAACCGGGACGTGGCATATGACCCAGTTTGTCCTAAGGTTTTACAGGAAGAACGAAATGATCGGCGCACATGCCATCCGCGTGCAGCGTGTGCTGGAGCAGGGCCAGGTTCAGGCCATCTCCGTTGATGGCAGGATACCACCAGGTGCAGACCGCATCAGCATCCTGTTCTGGAATCCCGGCAGTGACAAAAAACTGTATGTCGACAACCTGGAGGTCAGGGTATTCAGGTAAGTGCAAAATAAAACCCCGTCCAGCGGGACGGGGCTGTATGGCTGTTCAAGATGTTTACGGGAAAATGCCCAGTTCCGCATAGCTGGTTCCCACCTTGTTGATGGCGACCACGTATGCTGCTGTACGCATGTCTGGTATCTGTGGATTCTTTTTCCACTCTTCCATGATCTCCCTGGTGGCGGTGATCATGGTTTCTTCAAGCCCGCTGTGTACCAGGTCCACTTCGTCGGGACCATGGATAATGAACTGGCGTTCGTGGTCGCTTACGCGCTTGCTCGTCAGCTCTTCGATCTGGCCGACGATGTGCTGATTGAGGTTCTCGGTGAATCGCTTCTCCATACGTCCATAGCGCACGTGGCTCAGGTTCTTCAACCACTCGAAATACGAAACCGTTACACCACCGGCGTTGAGGTACATATCAGGAACCACCAGCGTGCCTTTCTGGATGAACACTTCGTCCGCTTCAGGTGTAAGAGGGCCATTGGCGCCTTCACCGATCAGCTTTGCCTTCACACGCGGTGCGTTTTCTTCATTGATGACGTTCTCCAGGGCCGCGGGGATCAGGATATCGCAATCATATTCGAGTGCGTCGGTGTTCTTTGCAAAATTCTGCGCGCCGGGGAAATTCAGTATCGATCCGCTGGTCTTGCGATGCTGGAAAACCTCGTCCACGTTCAGGCCGGCATCGTTCCAGATGGCTCCTTCATATTCCGCCAGCGCGATGATGCGGGCACCCGCCTGCTGGAAATATTTCGCTGCATGGTATCCCACGTTCCCGAGTCCCTGGATGATCACGCGCTTTCCTTCAATGCCTGTGGAAAGACCAAGCTTTTCCATGACATCGGGCATGCTGCAGACCTCGCGGATACCGTAAAA
Source organism: Flavisolibacter sp. (assembly GCA_036373835.1). Classification (GTDB taxonomy): domain Bacteria; phylum Bacteroidota; class Bacteroidia; order Chitinophagales; family Chitinophagaceae; genus Flavisolibacter. Next base: position 7,441 of record DASUVB010000150.1, read on the forward strand.
GATACCAAGGCCGGTCGCTTCCCTGCGGCCGCGAACGCCCCCCTGTGTAACCGGCTTGCCCGTAACGCATCCCGCTGCGTCAATCTCGCCGGGACGAAGGCTGGCGTAGGTATCCACGATCCATGCCATCTCCCGTTCACCCGTACCGTAATCCGGCGCAGGAACGTCCGTTCCGGGGCCGATGAAATTTTTCTTCACCAGTTCGGCGGTATAGCGTCGCGTGATCTTTTCGAGTTCGTAAACAGAATATTTGCGCGGGTTGATCTTCAGGCCGCCCTTGCCACCACCAAACGGCACATTCACGATGGCGCATTTATAGGTCATGAGCGCCGCCAGGGCCATTACTTCATCCTGGTTCACTTCAGCAGCGAAACGGATACCTCCCTTGCAAGGTGTTTTGTGGTGCGAGTGCTGCACACGGTAGGCCTCGATAACTTCGATCCTTCCATCATCCATTCTTACGGGGAATTTCATACGGTACACGGCATTGCAGGCCTTGATCTGTTCCAGGACCCCCGGGTCCCAGTTGGTAAATTTCGCGGCCTTGTCGAAGCTTCTTTCAACCGCACCAAAAAAACTATATTCTGTATTCACTGACATGAGATTTTATTTATTTATGAATTGATTATCCTGTTATCCCGCTCCAGCTTCGTGATCTTCCTGTCCAGGCGCACCAGGTAGAGGAACAGGCCCAGAAGAATGGCAAGAACAACCGCCACTACCACGTAGATCTTTCCACTGCCGCGCATGGTGTCCGCCATCTGCGCCTGCCCATTGTCCTGTGCGAACAGGATAACAGCACTACAAAGGGAGAGAAGTCCCAGGAGACATTTTTTTATCATGGTTCAAGTACTGATTTATCTTTTAACAGCTGGAGCCTGATCTTAAGTGTGGCGATCCACACGCCCAGCAACGTCCATCCAATGACGGCAGGGTAAAAAACGATACGCATCCGCGCATCCACATCCCGTGGGTTCAGCGCCGGGTTTCCTTCGCCGCCGGGATGAAGGCTTTCCAGCAGGCGCGGAATGATCCAGATCGAAGGGAACAGGAAGGCAAATGCGAAAATGTTGTACACCGCACTGACGCGCGCACGTTTGTCAATATCATTAATGGAATCGCGCAGTACCAGGTAGGCAAAATAGATCAGCAGTGCAATGGCCGCACCGATCAGTTTCGGATCTTTTGCGATTGCACCAAAGGATGCAAAGGTGGAACTGTTCGGATCGGCCCAGGTGAACGATGCCCAAATAATCCCTGTAGCGTACCCCAGCACGCCGAACACTATACCCATGACCGCGTACTGCCGCGACAGGATATCGGACCGCAGCCGGTTGTTACCGAGATATCTTACCGCGTGTACCACTGATATGGTAAAGAGGATCATCATCCCGAACCACATGCACACGTGGAAATAAAGATTGCGGATCGATTCCTGGATGATGGGCAGCGCCGGAACTTCAAGCAGGAACCCGCCGGTTACAGTGTACACCAGCAGCAGGATGCAAAGTATTTTCCACCACCATTGTTTCATTTGCGGCGATTTACAGCAGCAATCGTTTTGACGGGGGCAAAATTAGGAGGTTGAATCTTTTGAAACGAAAAATTTGTGGCTCCAGGGGCAGAATCAGGGTCCCGGCTGTTCCGGCAGTCGAAATGCCTGATAAAATTGTTGCCGGGGGATGACAAAAGTCATATGGGTTCTCAGTCCTTCCACAGGAACGGGAACAGGATAATTGACAGCATCACTACCAGCGTATCAGATGCCAGCAGCAGGAAAATGCTGGTTACCGGCACTACAGCGGTATCCACAAAAACGACCGAAGATATGCGCATGAGGATCAGCAGCTGGGGAATAATGATAGGGAAACCAAGGATCGCCATGATAGCCGCGTTCTGCTGTGCTTTTGCCGCAATGGCTGCCAGGAAGGTGAACACCAGGCTGAGGCTCCATCCTCCCAGGAAAACAATACCGATGAACACGCCCGTTTTTTCCACCGGGTAGTTCATGAATAGCGAGAACAACAGCATACTCAGGCTGCTCATCACCAGCATCAGGATGGAATTAAAGAGAAGTTTAGCCAGCACAAAGATCTGCGGGCCGGCGATCGTATAATAATAAAGCATGCGGTTGCGGCTTTCCTGCAGGAAGCTTTTGGCAACGGCATTGATGCTGATGAACAGCTGTATGATCCAGAAAAGCCCGTTCCACGTACCTGTGTCGGGGTTTTCAATGGCCATATACAGTACAA
>DASUVB010000151.1:0-3118 GCA_036373835.1 Flavisolibacter sp.
ACGGACCGGTTGAAGTGCTCAGGGGCGTGGACATTGATATCAGCAGGGGAGAGATCGTAAGTATCGTTGGTCCTTCAGGTTCCGGCAAGTCAACCCTGCTGCACATCCTCGGCACGCTGGACAAGCCGGACAGCGGGTCGGTTTCATTGCATGATATGGACATTACCAGTCTCCACGGGAACAAGCTCTCCGGCTTTCGCAACCGCCATATTGGTTTCGTCTTCCAGTTCCACCACCTGCTTCCCGAGTTTTCGGCGCTCGAAAATGTATGTATCCCGGGCTGGCTGTCTCCGGGCAATAAAAAAGAGACAAGGAACCGGGCAACGCAACTTCTGAAACTTCTTGGCCTGAGCCACAGGCTGCAAAACAAACCCAACCAGCTTTCAGGCGGCGAACAGCAACGCGTGGCCGTGGCCAGGGCGCTCATCAACCAGCCGGATATTGTTTTTGCCGACGAGCCTACAGGGAACCTGGATACCGCGAACGCGCGTGAACTGCACCAGCTGTTTTTTGACCTGCGAAAGGAATTCAGCCAGACCTTCCTGATCGTAACGCATAACGAGGAACTGGCACATTTAAGCGACCGCACGCTCACGATGAAGGATGGCCGCATGCACTGATGGCAGATCCATGTTTCCTACAATTAAACCCGTGGCTTCCATGGAATTTCACCAGCGCCTGTGCGGTGGGCTGCGTAGCGTGCCAGTGTGAACAGGTAGTCGCTCAGGCGGTTCATATAACGGATGATCCGTCCTTCGACCGGGATGTTATGTTCCGCCATCGCAACCGCCAGCCGCTCCGCACGCCTGCAGACACATCGTGTAATATGAATGGCGGAAACTGTTGGATGCCCGCCCGGCAGGATGAATGATTTCATCGCCGGTAACTGGTCTGTCATGAAGTCAATGCGCTTTTCCAGGAATTCGATATCCGAATCATGGAGGTCCGGCAACGCCATCTTTGTTTCTTTGGAGGTGTCGGTCGCCAGGGCGGAACCAATGGTGAACAGGCGGTCCTGGATCTCCCTCAACTCCCCGGTATAGGCTTCATCGTTCAACTGGTCGCAAATCATGCCCATCCATGAATTGAGCTCGTCGACCGTACCATAGGTTTCGATGCGTATGTCGCTCTTGGGCACTTTGGTCCCACCAATGAGGGAAGTACTTCCCAGGTCCCCGGTTTTTGTATAGATCCTGAACGCCATATTCTTAATTATTGAATGTGATTGCGGTCCCGCCGGCCTGCAGCGAAGAATCTCTTTCTATCCGGCCATCGTACAGGCGCACCTGCCGGTGTGCGCGTCGCGCTATGTCTTCTTCGTGGGTGATCAGCACCAGTGTATTGCCTGTCGCATGAATATCCGCGAAAACCTCCATGATCTCGTGCGAGGTCACCGCATCCAGGTTCCCGGTCGGTTCGTCTGCCAGTATGATCGCCGGCTTGTTGACCAAAGCGCGTGCAATCGCAACACGCTGGATCTGCCCGCCACTAAGTTCATTCGGCTTGTGGTCAGCCCTGTCGGAAAGAGCAACCTGCTCCAGCACGTTACGGGCACGCTGCACCCGTTCGCTTCGCGGTACGCCCGCGTATACCAGCGGCAGCGCCACATTTTCAAGGGCTGTCAGCCGGGGCAACAGGTTGAACTGCTGGAACACAAATCCGATCTCCTGGTTCCGGATGCGTGCCAGTTCCTGTTCCGCCAGGCGTTCTACCGGCTGTCCGTTCAACCGGTATGAGCCGGAGGTAGGGGTGTCAAGGCATCCAAGGATATGCATCAGCGTGCTTTTCCCGGAGCCGGAAGGCCCCATCAACGCGATGTATTCGTTTTGGCGGATATCCAGCGTAATGCCCCTGAGCACTTCGATCACCTGTTGTCCCCGGTAATAATTCTTCGTGACCCCGTCCAGGTGTATGATGGACCGCGTACTCACGCGGATGGTTTTTTGATCACCCTGGGAACAAGGATGAACGTATCATCATGAAGGGGCGCGTTCCCGAGTGCTGCCTGCCGGTCGAGCATTTCCCCGGGAAGGTCCGGCCGCAGCCGGGGGGCAGGTGCGTTGAGGAAAACCGCTGCTTCAATTCCCGACGTATCAAGTTCTTTCAGCTTGTCTACAAAGCCGATCATTTTCTGCAGGTCGGACCGGATTTCCTCCTTTTCCTCCGGTGGAACATGCAGCATGGACAGGTTGGAAAGCTTACTGATCAGTGCGTCATCCACAAGCATGAACAAATATAGCAGGGGCTCCGCATACCATTCATACCAGCAAAAAATTCTTTCATCAATATTTGAAACAGATCCACGAAAGTTGTCGTAAATTCCTGTAACAAAACCAACTTACCATGAAACAAAAAATTCTACTCCTTCTCGGTGCGTTTATTTGTGTGGCGGCCGCACTGGCGCAGAAAACGGCGATGTATGCCATCACGGGAACTGAAAAAGGGAAAAACGGCTGGTCGGAGGTCCGGCTGGTGGACTACAATACCGGTAATGAAGTAAAGTCAGTGTACCGGAACAACCAGGAAATAGAATTGCTCAATGCCCGTACCGGTAAGCCGGTTGTTGTTCAGAACACGGAGCAGGCAGCAAGAATGCAGGCAGGTAAGCCGTTTGCCACAACATCCGCGGCATGCGCCTACGATAAAAAGCATGACAGGCTGTATTACACGCCGATGGGCATTAACGAGCTCAGATACATTGACATGAAATCACGCACGCCGAAGATTTATTATTTCCAGGATGAAGCTTTTGGTCCGCTGAAGGCACCCCGTGACATCCCTAACCAGATCACACGCATGGTGATCGCTTCCAACGGGAATGGCTACGCGCTTACCAATGATGCGCACCACCTGATACAGTTCACTACTTCAAAACGTCCTGTAATTACAGACCTCGGCAGCATTACGGATGCGCCTTCCAATACTGTTTCCATTCACAATGGCGGCGGCTATGGTGGTGATATGGTCGCAGATACAAAGGAAAACCTGTACCTGGTCACGGCCAACCGCCATGTATTTAAGATCAGCATAGAAACAAGGGTGGCGGAGTACCTCGGCCAGATCAAAGGTCTGCCGCGCGGATTTACTACCAATGGTGCGGCTGTGGAGGAAGGAACAA
>DASUVB010000152.1:0-2150 GCA_036373835.1 Flavisolibacter sp.
CGGGAAGCCAAATGTGCCGCCGCGGGCGCGTACGTGATCTACCAGCCCGTCAAAGGGCATGTCAAGAATGATACCGTCGGGGTTCAGGCGGTAATGGCTGACGGCGCGGGCGATCGTTACCGCACCCATAGAGCCACCGAACAGGAAGACAAGGCCGGCCCCCTGGTTCCTTGCGAACCGGAATGCCAGCATTACCTCTTCAGCCTCATCATACCCGATGGTTGATTGCATGCCTTCGCTGATACCGTGGGCCCGGAAGTCCACCATCAGCACATTGAAGCCGTAGCTCCTGAATGCGGCCGCCTCCGGTTCATAATAAGCTTTGTTGGAATTGAGCCCATGAAACAGGCAAACGGTGCCCCGTGCACCCGCAACAGTGCTGTACCAGGCGTGAATGAGTAGTCCTTTTGCAGTCTTGAATGTGACATCCCGCACAGGAAAGACCGGGTGGTTTTCAACCGTATCCCTTGCATATTGGGGACCGGTGAACAACATCCATGTTTTGTCGAAAACATTATTTGCCTCCGCGATGTTCCATTCCGCCGCTTCCGCTTTAAAATGCGTGAGCCGGTATGCGTACAGTGCCGCCGAAATATTGCCCAGCAGCAACTGCAGTACGATGATCCACATCAGCCACTTCAGCGGGGAACGCAATTTCGCAGGTAACATGGGCATGGCGGCAAATGTAGTCGTCAGCGCGGGAATGTCATACTAAAAGTCCGGTTCGATGTATTCAACGTGTGAAGGGTTGGCAATTCATTGACGGGTACACCACTACCGGTTCCTGGCATTGCGACGTACGTCAAAGTCTTGCGAACCGCGAACCGCAAACAGCGAACCGCGAACCGCAAACCGCGAACTGCAACCTTCGTTCAAAGCCGGCCTTTCGCGATCTCGTCGACAACACCCGGATCGAGCAGCGTTGTGGTGTCGCCGAGGTTCTGTGTTTCACCCTCCGCAATTTTGCGCAGGATCCGTCGCATGATCTTTCCGCTACGCGTCTTGGGCAGGCCACTTACGAACTGGATCTTGTCGGGCTTGGCGATGGAGCCAATGATGCGTGTAACCGTCTGGAGGATGTTCTGCCGCATATGCGCTTCGTCGTCGTGTATGGTATGACAGATGACATAGGCGTAAATGCCCTGTCCTTTGATATCATGCGGATAGCCCACCACCGCGCTTTCCACCACGCCCCAGTGCATGTTGATGGCATTTTCAACTTCTGCAGTCCCGATCCGGTGGCCGCTCACATTCAGCACATCATCCACGCGACCTGTGATCCGGTAATTTCCCTGCTCATCGCGTAGCGCCCCGTCACCGGTAAAGTAAAGGTTCTCGTATGTGGCGAAATAATTCTGTCGGCAGCGGTTATGGTCGCCGTATGTTGTCCGGATGATGGCGGGCCAGGGCGCACGCATGCACAGGTTTCCGGCCGCAGGATTGCCGGTGACCTCGACGCCATTTTCATCAACCAGCAGCGGCTGCACACCGGGGAGCGGTAATGATGCGAATGTTGGAATGGCGGGTGTAACGCCTGCAAGATTTGATATGAGTATTCCTCCTGTTTCGGTTTGCCACCAGGTATCCACGATCGGGCATTTTTTACGACCGGCGTGTTCATCATACCAGTGCCACGCTTCCTCGTTAATGGGCTCGCCCACGGTACCCAGCACTTCCAGTGATGACAGGTTCTTTCCCTGGAACGGCGCTTCTCCAAATCCCATCAGTGACCTGATGGCTGTGGGAGCGGTGTACAAAATATTCACCTTGTATTTGTCCGTGATGCTCCAGAATCGCCCGGCGTCGGGCCATGTCGGCACCCCTTCGAACATCAGGCTGGTACCACCTGCCGCCAGCGGGCCATAGATAATATAGGTATGCCCGGTGATCCAGCCAATATCCGCCGTGCAGAAATGCACCTGTCCCGGCCTGTACTGGAACACGTTGACAAAACTGTATGCTGCAAAAACCATGTAACCGGCACATGTATGAACGACGCCCTTAGGCTTGCCTGTGGACCCTGATGTGTAAAGGATGAAGAGCATATCCTCCGCATCCATCTCCTCGGCCGGGCAATCCTGCAGGCCGAGTGTTTCCACCTTTTTGATCTCGTCTTCCCACCACACATCGCGCCCGCGGATCATGCTCAC
>DASUVB010000153.1:0-2408 GCA_036373835.1 Flavisolibacter sp.
TCTTTGACACCGAGAGGGCGATGTCATCTTCATGGGAGTAGCGGCCCTTCGCGCCATTGTATCCTCCATTCGCCATAATTCCATGGCCTGCATCGATGATCACCGTCCTTACAACCTGTTTTCCGGAATTGATACCCCTGAAGGAAATGAGCAGGGCGATACATGCAATAAACGAAAAAGCGATAATGGATTTTTTCAGCATATCAGATTTATTAGCGGTTAGTAATCTTCACAAATCGTTACAGTTTCAAACTGCTACATTTGTTAAAGGCTTATGACGGCACTGCACAAATTTAGTTTAAAAAAGCGCTGTTGCACTTTTGTTACAGTGCTAATTTTTGTGCTTCTAACGTTATGTTCACACACCGGCCATACGCAGGCATTCGAAATTTACAGCACTTTAACATCTGGTGCAACAACGCCGGGCAAAAAAACAACAGTGCCTGCCCCGGATTCACTCGGCCAACCCGCTGACTCGCTGATCCTGGATACCATTCCTCCGGGTCCCCGCATAGATACATTTTCGCTGCGCATATCAAAGGATACTTTGGACGCCCCGGTACAATACCACGCGGATGACAGCGCCGTGCTGCTGATCAAAGACAAACGTTTCCTGCTTTACGGAAATACAAAGACAACTTACAAGGATGTTGTGCTCACTGCTCCGCGGGTCGACATCGACCAGCAGACAAATATCCTCACCGCGTACAATTCGGTCGACAGCCTTGGCAACACCATCACCCGCGCCCGGTTCCAGCAGGGCGAACAGGGTTTTGACAGCGATACCATCCGGTATAATTTCAAAACGCAGAAGGGGCTAACGCTGAATACGTATACGAAGCAGGATGAGATGTTCGTAAATGCCCAACTGATCAAAAAGGTAAATGCGAACACCACGTTTGCCCGCCGCGTGACCATGACCACCTGCGAATACGATCACCCGCATTTTGGCTTTGTCGGCAACAAGGGAAAATTCATTACAGACCAGGTAGCCGTTACCGGTCCCATACACCCCGAATTCGAAGGAGTACCTGTCCCGGTTTACCTGCCCTTTGGCATTTTTCCTTTGAAAAGGGGAAGGCATTCCGGTTTGCTGCCGCCGCAGTTTACCGCGAACGAACAACTGGGCCTTGGGCTGGAAGGACTCGGGTATTACCACGTTCTCAACGATTATTTCGACGTGACGATTCGCACCAATATTTATTCGTACGGTGCGTGGACGGCCAACATCACGCCAACATACCGGAAACGCTACAGGTACAATGGCTCGTTCAACCTTGCCATCCAGCGGACCAAGTACAGCTTCAAGGGCGATCCCGATTACCAGCTGGTAAAGACGTTCAATGTCAACTGGTCACACAGTGTTGATCCGCGGGCGCGGCCCGGCACCATGTTTTCAGCGAGCGTCAATGCGGGGTCCACGCGACACAATGAATACATTCCCAACAATCCCTACCGGAATTTCCAGAACCAGTTGACTTCATCCATCGCGTATTCGAAGAACTGGATCGGCAAGCCATTCAGCCTGACTCTCAGCGCAAATCACACCCAGAACAATGCGACCCGGGTCGTCAACGTGATCCTCCCGGATGCCGGCTTTACGGTCACCACGCTGTACCCGTTCCAGAAAAAGGAGATCGTCGGAACGCCGAAGTGGTACGAGAAGATCGGTGTAGGCTACTCAGGCGTTGCGCGGAACATGCTTTCCTTCTACGATACTGCCGCCAACAATTTCGATAAGCTCCTGGATACACTCCTGTGGGGTGCACAGCACCGCTTCCCGATCAACATGGCACTGCCCCCGCTCGGGCCGCTCCTGATAGCCCCGTCCATTTCGTACGAGCAGACCTGGCTTACCAGCAGGTTTGAACGCAGGTGGAACGCAGTTGATAAGAAGGTGGACACGATCGCTGCCCGCAAGGGCGTGTTCATCGACCAGCAGATGAGTTTTGGTATAGGCATGAACACCAACATTTATGGTTTGAAGCAATTCGGTTCACGGGGCCTGGTAGCGATCCGGCACGTGATGCGGCCCAATATCAGCTTCAATTACAAGCCCAACCTTTCGAAGGGAAATTACGATGTGATCCAGGTCGATACCTTCGGCAGGACCCAGGCCATGCCGCAATTCCAGGGAAACCTGTTCAGCGGTTATGGCTATGGCAAATTCGGCGGCCTGTCCTTTGGACTTGACAATAACCTGGAGGCAAAGTGGTGGGGGAAGAAAATGGATACAACGAAAAAGATCCGCCTCATCGACGGCTTTGGGTTCAGCAGCGCATACAATTTTCTCAGTGATTCCCTGAAGTTGCAGCCTTTCAACCTGTATCTCCGGAGCACCCTGTTCGAAAAGGTGAGCCTCACTGCCCAGGCGCTTCTTGATCCATACGAGAAAGGGCCGTTCGGGA
>DASUVB010000154.1:0-6804 GCA_036373835.1 Flavisolibacter sp.
GTACGGATTCAATGAAGCGTCGGGTAATTTCCAGGCAGACAATATGGGGCGCGGCGGCGCCGGCAATGACTATGTGCAGGCGGAAGCGCAGGATGCATCTGGAACAAACAATGCGAATTTTTCTACGCCTGCCGACGGCTCGCGGCCACGGATGCAGATGTATTTATTCGGTGGAACGGCAACAGTGAAAGTAAATTCACCGTCAGTCATCTCCGGGAACTACAATGCGCCGGAAAGCAATTTCAGTACTGCGAACAGCCTGGCAAGTCTGGGACCTGTAACCGGCCAGGTGATGTATTACAATGACAATGCTGCCGGTACCCTGCATGAAGCATGTACTCCACCCGTTAATGCGCTGTCAGGAAAAATTGCACTGATAGACCGCGGTAACTGCAATTTCACGGTTAAAGTAAAGAATGCACAGGATGCCGGTGCGATCGCCGTGATCATGGTGAATAATGTTGCAGGCGCCCCGATCACCATGGGTGGCGCGGACAACACGATCACGATACCTGCCGTGATGATCTCGCAATCGGACGGAGCAGCTATAAAGGCCCAGCTGGGAAACAATGTCAATGCCACCCTTTCTGCCGGTGTAGGCAGGGACGGTGATTTTGATAATGGTATCATTGTTCATGAATACGGTCATGGTATTTCCAATCGTCTTACCGGCGGCCGCACCAATGCAAGCTGCCTGAATAATGCAGAACAGGCCGGGGAAGGATGGAGCGATTACCTGGCGATGATGTTCACCACCAACTGGGCAAACGCGCAGGTATCCGATGGCACTGTCCCCAGGCCCATGGGAACGTTTGCATTCGGCCAGCCGGTGAACGGCGGTGGTATCCGTGCGTACCCCTATTCCACGGACATGAGCATCAACCCGCTGACATATGGGAACATCGCGTCGAACACCCAGGTGCACTTCGTCGGCACAGTATGGTGCACTGTTTTATGGGACATGACATGGAATATCATCCAGCAGACCGGCAGCATTGACCCGGATATTTATAACAGCGCCAGCACGTCGGGCAATGCCATTGCTTTGCGGCTGGTGATGGAGGGAATGCGCCTGCAACCCTGCCGCCCCGGCTTCCTCGATTCGCGGGATGCGATCCTGGCAGCTGATTCCATTTTGTACAACGGCGCATTCAGGTGTGCCATATGGAATGCCTTTGCAAGGCGGGGCATGGGATACAGCGCTGTGCAGGGTCTGTCGACGGTGGCAACCGACCAGGTCCCGGCTTTTGATATTCCTTCCACAGTTCGTCTGACGAAGTCAGCTACACCCGTCATTGTTTCTCCGGGAGGACAGCACACGTTTACCATCGCTGCCACCTGCGATTGCCAGGCATCCGCCAATGGCTATATTATTCGTGACACCATACCGGCCGGTTTCAGCTACGTCAGCAGCACCGGTGGTTCTGTGTCCGGCAACGTGCTGACATTCCCCGCGCTCTCTTTTACGGCGCCGCAGCAAACGCTGACCTACCAGGTAACGCTGAAAGCCGAATCAGGAGGATGTATCATCGATACTGCGATCAATGATAATCGCGAGGTAAACCTGGCGGGAGGATTTGTTTCCGCTGCAGCAACAGGTACAACGCAATGGGTGACTTCCAATGCACGTTCAAAAAGCCCGTCGACCTCGTGGTTTGCAGCTAACAACGGCACTGCAACGGATTTCACACTAACATCGGCGCCTTTCTTCCTGGCTGGAAACCTGTCCGTATTGTCACTATGGCATTATTACGTCACCGAAAATGAAATTGACGGCGGAAGAATAGAGCTCTCTACAAATGGTACAACATGGACGGAAATTTCTACCCTGATGGTACAGAACGGGTACCGGAAGACAACGTCCGGTTCCTCTGCCTGGGGAGCAGGCCAACGTGTGTTCACAGGTGTCAGCTACGGGCAGGGCAGCAACCAGTTCATCAATACTGTTGCAGACCTTTCGGTATTTAACGGGCAAACAGTGCGCCTGCGACTGCGCATGCGGAGCAACGGAACTAATTCGGGGACATATGAAGGCTGGTTCGTGGATGACATCTCGCTGATGTACGGATGCGGGGGCTTGTTAAAAACAGGGTTGTTCAACAATGCAGGTGTAAAGATCGACTCTGCTGTTGTGCCTGTATTTGTCAAATCATCGCTTTTGCCCCTGACAATTCTTTCGCAACCGATGGCTGCCACGGCGTGCACGGGAGATAATGCGCAGTTCAGCATATCCGTGACTGGTGGCTCCGGCGCCCCCGCCTATCAATGGCAGGTCAGTACTAATGGAGGTGTGTCTTACAGCAATATCGCAGGTGCTACGCAGAACACGTTCACGGTTCCAGCCGTAACATCGGCAATGAATGGCAACCGTTATCGCTGCGTCATCACCGGCAGCTCGGCCATTTCTTATTCTGCAGGTGCGGAATTGATCGTAATTGCAGCACCGGTTCCGGGAACGCTTACAAACGCGACTGTTTGTGAAGGAGCTTCGGTTCCATTCAATGCCGGGGCGAGCGGCAGCAACCTTACTTACCAGTGGCAGACCAGTTCCAACGGCGGGGCGAGTTATACGGATGTAAATGGCGCTACTGCGGCCACGTTCACCTTGCCGGCCCTTGCCGCACAAAATGGTGTGCGGGTCCGGGTAGTAGTTTCAAATTCCTGCGGTGCTTCGACTTCCAATGCAGCAATAATAACCGTAAATCCAAAGCCCGTGATCACATTCCAGAATGTTCCGGCTGATATTGTGTGTTCCAGCGACCCGGCCTTCCAGGTGACGGCGTCACCTGCGGGGGGAACATGGGGCGGCGCGGGCACCAACGGTCTTGTAACTCCTTCTTTCCTTTTACCGGGACTGACCGCGGTTACGTATTCCGTTACGTCGGCGGCGGGGTGTTCAGCAACATCATCAGCGTCTTTTGAAGTGTCATCCTGCGCAGCGCAGATGCTGCTGGTGGACGCGCCGGGCGCGATCATCATATACCCGAATCCCAGCAACGGCAGGTTTTCCATTAAGATCAATACACGACTGTACCAGAGATTACTGGTTCGCGTATATGCTACGGATGGGAAACTGGTAAGAACACAGGATCTGTCAGGGCTGTCATATGGCACCGTGGTGCCGTTAAATTTCATGACACTCGCGGGCGGCATGTACATGATGTCAATTTCGGACCCTGTTTCAGGGCGGGAATTGCATGAGCAACTGTTGATACATCGCTGGTAAGCGACAGTTGACAGGTCACTGCTTCCTGAGGCGGATCATGGCACTGCTGTTCTCCGTGCTGGCCAGCTGCGCCTCATATCGCTTCTTGTTGCAGATGGCTACCATATATGAAGTATTCGGGGGAATGGATCCAAGGTTTTCAGCCACCATCACCAGCTCATTGGTGTCCTGCAGGTCTGATGTTTTCAGGCGGATGGTATAAGGCTTGTCGGTAAGCCGGATATGATGGAAAATAAGATCCCCGTTCAGGAACAATGATATTGAATCACCATCCACCTGGGCGTTATCATAAAAGCTTAGTTCCACGTATTCTCCTTCAACAGGAATATCCAGCTTAAAGACATTTTTACGCTTTGTGAATTTTTCCCGGATATCTTCCGGTTCGGGTATGGCGACGGGCGCCGGACCAGGTGCGGCCGGGGGAGCTGGTATGACAACCATGTCTTCATTCCCTGGTGGAGGCTCGGGATCCTTCCTGGCCATTACCGGTGCTTCGGGTTTTGGGGTCGCTGCCAGGCGGCCGATGCTGTCGATCAGGTAAGGATCATTGCCGCCCACGAGATAATTTTCCAGGATGTAGTCCCATTCATCGGGAAAAGACGGCCCGTTCACTTTTGTCAGGCTTACATTGCCACGGCTTTCCCCGCGGTCATCCTTTGGCGATGCTTTTCCTTCAAGGAACATTTTTCCTCCCCCCGGGCAGTTAAAATCAGCCACCGACAAAAGCGGCGTTTTGTTTGGGTGGTTCCCGCGTTCTCTGATCAGCTGGTCGTCCCACCATACCACGCTGTTGTCCATGGGATCAAAATATCCCCGGATGCTGTAGCGGCGGAACTGGGCAGGAGATTCATAATAGTAGGCGGTACCTGTAAGGCTGTCACCGTTCTGGATGATCTTCAGCTCAACGCGCTTGCGGTCGATCTTTCCATGCCAGACTCCCGTTATCTGCTGGGATAAGGCAGCCTGGTAGGCAGGGACCAGCGCGACACACACAAAAAGAACCAGCGGTAATTTCTTAGGCAGCATTCCCTGTAAACGAAAAAACACCTGAATAATTGCATCAGGCATTGAGTGGAACCGCTCATCCGCCGGTAGGTATCAGCATATAATAAATTGCCGGCGCAGCCTGATTTTTTGTAAGTTTCATGACAATTCAGCGCCATGAGAAAATTCACGTATTGCAGCCTGCTGTTCCTGCTGGCAGGCAGTGTTTCGGCCCAGGAGACTTTGTTGTTACGGCATCCTTCCATCCACGACCAGACGCTGGCCTTTGCCTATGGGTCTGACGTGTGGGTAGCATCGAAGGATGGATCCCGGCCCCATCGTATCACCATCAATTCCGATGTTGAATTCAACCCCGTGATTTCCCCCGATGGCAAATGGATTGCCTTCAGCGGAAACTACGATGGCAATATTGATGTGTACGTCGTGCCGGTGCACGGGGGAAATCCGCGCCGCCTGACGTACCATCCTGGTTCAGATGTCGTTCGCGGCTGGTCGGGTGGCCGCGTCATGTACGCCTCTTCACGCGAGTCCACGACGCCGCGTTATCAGCGTTTGTTCCTGGTAGATGCCGTAAGCGGGCATGATGAAGTCATGAAAATGCCTGAGGCTACCGAGGGCAGTGTGTCCCCTGATGGCAAATACGTTGCCTATATCAAGGTCAATGATCCGTCGGACGGGAACCGCAACTACCGGCCTTTCAAACTGTACAGGGGCGGACTGATGCCGCGCGTGTGGATATTCAACAATGCCACACATGATGTGGAAGAGATCCCGGGGTCAAAAGGAAACAACAATATCCGGCCGGTATGGGTCGGGGACATGATCTATTTCCTTTCAGACCGCGACAACCAGAACATGAATATGTACAGCTTCAACACGAAGACGAAGGAAGTGAAGAAGGTCACTGATTATAAGGATTATGATGTCAAGACGCTGCACAGCGACGGCAGAAGCCTGGTGTACGAGCAGGCAGGCAGGATCCACGTATGGGATCTGTCGGCCGGTAAAAGCACAGCGCTGAAGATTGCTCTCAATGCCGACCTCACGACGAAAAGACCGCATTATGAAAACGGCGAGACTTTTATCAGGAGCGCCGGGATCTCACCTACAGGCGTGCGTGCTGTTTTTGAGTCCAGGGGAGAGATCATTACCGTGCCGCTGGAGAAGGGTGATACGCGCAACATCACACGGTCGCCGGGCGTGCACGACCGCTCGCCTTCCTGGAGTCCCGATGGCAGGTACATCGCGTTCTTCAGTGATGAAGGGGGCGAATACCGCCTGAAGATCCGCGACCAGAAAGGGGATAGCGACTACGCTACGATCCCGCTTGCAGAGGAAGATTTTTACTACAATCCCGTGTGGAGCTTCGACAGTAAGAAGATCCTGTTCAATGACAAACACATGCGGATATATTACGTTGACCTCAATGAAAAGAAACCCGTGTTTATCGACCAGGACACTTATGATCGTCCCGATGCTTTTTTTGCTGCATCCTGGAGCCATGACAATAACTGGATCGTATACCAGAAGAAGCTGAAGAACAACCTGCGCGCCATTTTCGTATATGATGTTGCGGGGCGCAAATCATACCAGGTGACCGATGGCAGGAGCGAAGCAATGTACCCAACCTTTAGCAGGGATGGGAAATACATTTTCTTTACAGCCAGCACCAATTATGGCCGCAGCGTTGGCTGGCTGGACATGAGCTCGTACGAAAACCTCGTACGGAACAATATTTACGCGATCGTGCTATCGAAGGATGCTCCGTCCATCCTGTCGCCGGAAAGCGATGAAGAAATGATTAAAAAGGATTCTGCCGCCAAACCACCACCGGCGCCAAAAACAGTGCGTATCGACTTCGATGATATTGACCAGCGCATCGTGGCTTTGAATCTGCCGGAGAAATTTTACAGCAACCTGCTGGGCCATGCCGAGGGCAAACTGTTTTTTGTGCAGCGTGACCCGGGCGTTCCGCAACCGACACTAATGACATACGATATTGCCAAGCGGAAGGCGGAGCCGTTCGTTGCAGGTGTGGGAAGCTACACGCTGAGTGCAGACGGGAAGAAGGTCCTGTATAATAATGCGGGCAGCTATTTTATCGTCGCGTCGGCGACCAAGCCAAACGGGACTGACGGAAAACTGAATATTACCGACATGAAGATCTGGACCGACCCGGAAAAGGAATGGGCGCAGATGTTCAACGAGGTCTGGAGGATCGAAAGGGACTTCTTTTACGTGGACAACCTGCATGGTGCCGACTGGAAGAACCTCCGGAAAAAATACGAAAAGTTCCTTCCCTATGTTGCCCACCGCGAGGACCTGAGTTACCTGTTCAATGATATGATGGCGGAACTCGTCATCGGTCACAATTACGTAAGCGCCGGCGACTATCCCGACCCGGTGAATGTGAATGTTGGCCTCCTGGGGGCAGACTACGAAATGGTGAATGGTAAATACAGGTTCAAAAAAATATACAGTGGACTGAACTGGAATCCCGGCTTCACGGCACCCCTGACGCAACCGGGCGTGCAGGTGAAGGAGGGAGACTTCATTATTTCCGTGAATGGGAT
>DASUVB010000155.1:0-2302 GCA_036373835.1 Flavisolibacter sp.
TCCACCCGCACAAATGAAGACCTCAGAACGGCACCGTTTCGGCATCTTCACTTATTACTAATTGAAACACATGGCTACAGTTACACAACAGGAAGTTGCACCCTTGCATAAGCAGCTGAATGTATTGATCACCAGGGACGATTATTTACCGCAGTTTGAAAAATCATTAAAGGAATACAGCAGGAAGGCTAACATCCCCGGGTTCCGCAAGGGAATGGTCCCGGCAGGACTGATCCGCAAAATGTATGGCAGTTCCCTGTTCACCGACGAGATCCTGCGGACAGTGGACAAGGAGGTCTTCCGCTTTATCGAGGCGGAAAAGCTCGACATATTCGCCCAACCCCTGCCGGTGGACATGAACCTGTCGCAGCTGGATGTGAACAATCCCAACAACTACACCTTCACTTTTGAAGTAGGCATGAAGCCTGATTTCAAACTGCCCGACCTCTCGAAGCAGCCCGTGAAAAAATACAAGATCGATGTGACGCCTGAGATGATACAGGAAGAAGTGGACAGGATGCGCACGCGATATGGCAATATGACCGAACCAGGCGAGGTTACCGGGGATGAAAATGTGCTGAATGTCACCTTTACAGAAATTGGAAGTGACGGGGCACCTGTGGAAGGCGGTATCAACAAGGATAACTCATTGCTGGTAAAATATTTCCGGGAAAGCTTCCGCCCGTCACTGATCGGCCTGAAGTCCGGGGACAGCCTGCAGGTCTCGCCCGATGAGGCTTTTGAGGGAAAGGAAAAGGAATGGGTGCTGAACGACCTTGGCATCGACAGCGCCACCGGCCGCCGCTTTAATATGACCATTACGAAGGTGGGACTGGTGGAGCCGCGCGAGCTGAACGAAGAATTCTTTGGACAATTGTTCCCGAACGCCGATGTGAAGACGGAAGAAGATTTCCGCAACAAGGTGAAGGAAGAGCTGCAGAAACAATGGGATGCCGAAAGCAGGAACCAGTTGCAGCATTCCATCTATCATGTGCTGCTGGACCAGACGCATATTGATTTCCCGACTGATTTCCTGAAGCGCTGGCTGAAGAGCCAGGACCAGGAGCATGGTGCAAAATCCGACGCGCAGGTGGAACAGGAATTCCCGACGTTCCTGAACCAGCTGAAATGGACGCTGATCACTGACAAGATCGTGCAGGAACACCATATAAATGTGCAGCAGGATGATATCCGCCAGTTTGCGCGCCAGCAGCTCCTGGGCTACATGGGCATGCAGACGCTGGACGAGGAACAGCAATGGGTGCGTGATTATATTGATAAGATGATGAAGGACAGGAAATATGTTGAGGATGCCTACAACAGGCTGCAGACGCAAAAGATCTTTGAGTGGGCCGAACAGCAGGTGCACGCCGTCGAAACTCCCGTATCAAAAGATGCGTTCATCCGCATGAATGAACAGCACCAGCATGAGCACCATTGATAATAATGGAGAATTGAGAATGGAGAATTGAGAATCGAGAATGACGGTCAGTTTAGAGGACATGGTCCTCTATTTTTTTGCCCGCAACTGAATGGCAAAATGGCGGCTTTTTGGAGCAAGCATGGTATTTGATACGACACAATCCATTAATTTGCTTAAATAATCAGATGATATGAGTTTCAAGTCAGAATTTGAAAAATATGCGGTGAAGCACCTCGGGATGTCAGGAAATACGCTCGATAGTTATGGCAAATATCTCGTCACCGCCCTCACGCCCAACATCATCGAGGAACGCCCGATGAATGTTGCCGTGATGGACGTGTACAGCCGCCTGATGATGGACCGGATCATTTTCCTCGGTTACCCGATCAATGATGAAGTGGCCAACATTATCACGGCGCAGCTGCTGTTCCTTGATTCCTCTGACCGGACACGCGATATAAATATGTACATCAATTCCCCGGGCGGGAGCGTATATGCCGGCCTTGGTGTGTATGATACCATGCAATATGTCTCGCCTGATGTGGCAACCATCTGTATTGGCATCGCGGCGTCTATGGGGAGCGTGCTGCTTACCGCCGGAACGCAGGGAAAGCGTGCAGCACTGAAGCATGCGCGGATCATGATGCACCAGCCCAGTGGTGCCATTGGCGGCCAGGCTACGGATATCGAGATCACTGTAAAGGAGATCAGGAAGCTGAAGCGCGAACTGTACGAGATCGTGTGTAATCATTCAGGACAAAGCGTTGAAAAGGTGGAAGCCGACTTCGACCGGGATTACTGGATGACCGCTCCCGAAGCAAAGGAGTACGGCCTGGTGGATGAAGTGCTTCTCGTGAATCCCCGTAAAGAGAAAAAGGC
>DASUVB010000156.1:0-5624 GCA_036373835.1 Flavisolibacter sp.
GGAATAACAGGATTGAAATCTGCCAGGACATTCAGGTCGGTGACGAGGGTGTCCCGCGTGTTCATATCCATGTGATACTTTCCCGCCCAGAAGAACGACTTTTTATCCGGCACCACTTCGACACCTTCAAACACCACACCCCTGCTCTTGAGCTCATTGATCTCCGCCTCCGGGAAATCGTACCCGACGATCGAAACCTGGTGCACAGGCTGGATGAAATTACTGGCGGCATAGGCTACATACGTGCCGGAACCACCCACAATACGATCCGTTTTCCCGAAAGGAGTCTCAATAGCATCAAAGGCCATCGTACCAACAACAATCAGCGACATAGATAAATTTTAGTGACGCAGGTTGAAAGCCGGGTCCGGCTTCCTGTTCGGGCGCAAACGTACATTATTTTGACCATACCAGACGGCGGCTGAGAGGTGCCGGGATGGAATAATAATTTCCCGGAATGCCCTTTCATTCCGGAAGAATTTTTCTTTCCTTTGGCTTCATTGAACCAAAACCTGCGTTATGAAGAAGATCTTTCGTTACCTGTTTATTGCCATTGGTGTGGTGATCGTGATCGCCGGTGGCTTTGCCGCCTTTATCGCGATCCGCGGCATACCCACGTACACCGCTGAAAAAATTGAACTAAAGGTTGTGTCCACGCCGGAGCGGATCGAAAAAGGTCACAAGCTGGCTTCCATGCTCTGTAAAAGCTGCCACATGGATCCGAATACCGGGAAATTCACCGGCCGCAAGATGGATGAAGCGCCACAGTTCGGCTCCATTTACTCAAAAAACATTACCAACCACCCCGAATTCGGCATCGGCAAATGGACAGACGGCGAACTTGCATACCTGTTTCGTACCGGCGTGAAGCCGGATGGAACTTATCTTCCGCCGTACATGCCGAAGATGGTCAGCCTGTCAGATGAGGACATGCAATCGCTGATCGCTTTTCTTCGGTCCGACCACCAGTGGCTGCAGGCTGATAATACGCGTCAGCCGGATACCAAACCATCGTTCCTTACGAAGTTCCTGACGAATATCGGCGCCATGAAGCCATTCCCTTATCCAAAGAGCCCGATCCCGGAGCCGGATACGACGAACCCCGTAGCCTGGGGGAAGTATATTGCCCTGGGACAACTTGAATGCTATACATGCCACTCGCTGGACTTTGCAAAAAATGATTATTTCAGCCCGGAAAAATCCCCCGGCTTTATGGGTGGCGGTAATACGCTGATCGGGATGGACGGCACGAAGATGAAGTCCCGGAACATCACGATGGATGAAGAGACCGGGATCGGGAAATGGAGCGAGGAAGATTTCATCAGGGCAGTAAAGACCGGCCAGATGCCGGGCAACCAGCCCGCGCTGCGCAACCCGATGCAGCCTTATTCAAACCTTACCGACGACGAAGTACGCGCCATATTTGCGTACCTGAAAACAGTTCCCAAAATCAAAAACCATGTAGACCGGGGACTCTGATGATTGCCTGCTATGTACGGCCCCGCAACTGCGGGGCTTTTTATTGAGTAACATCAGTTGCCTCAACTCCCGCAGCCCCTATCTTTGGCGCCGCTATATGAAACATTTTCACTCCCTCCGGGTGCATAAAGTAGAACGGGAAACTGAGGATTGCGTCA
This sequence comes from Flavisolibacter sp., assembly GCA_036373835.1. Lineage (GTDB taxonomy): Bacteria > Bacteroidota > Bacteroidia > Chitinophagales > Chitinophagaceae > Flavisolibacter. The sequence continues at coordinate 1,638 of DASUVB010000156.1, forward strand.
CCATCACTTTTGATGTTCCCGCACCGCTGCAGCCGGTCTTCTCATTCAAACAGGGCCAGAGCCTTACGGTCCGTAAAAAGTTACGTGGAGAGGAACAGCGGCGCACCTATTCGATCTGCAGTTCACCGTTCGACAATATCCTGCGCGTCGCAGTGAAAAAGGTCGATGGCGGCATTTTTTCCACGTGGGCAAACGAGGAGCTGAAGGCCGGTGAATTCCTGGATGTAATGCCGCCCGTTGGAAAGTTCTATACGGAACTGGACCCGACGCAGAAAAAAAACTACACGGCATTCGCGGCCGGCAGCGGCATCACCCCGGTGCTGTCGCTGATCAAAACCACGCTGCTTACGGAACCACAAAGCAAATTCACCCTGGTATACGGAAACCGCACCAAGAACTCCATCATATTCAAGGAGGAACTGGAAGCGCTGAAGGATAAATTCATCGACCGCTTCCGCATCTACCATATTCTCAGCCGTGAAAAAACGGATGCGGAGATCAGCAACGGGAGGATCGACCATGCCAAGCTTGACCTGTTCGGCCGGAAGCTGATCGATTTCAACCTGACCGACGAATTTTTCCTGTGCGGACCGGAACAGCTCATCTTCTGTGTAAGGGACTACCTGCTTGAAAAGAAGATCCCTGCGGACCGCATTCACTTTGAGCTCTTCACCATCCCGGGGGAGAAGAAATCAACGGTTACGACACCCGCTGATGCGGCTGCATCTTCAGGTCCTGCAGCGAAAATCAGCGTAAAGCTGGACGGGATCATGTTTGATTTTGACCTCCCATTCGAGGGCCAGAGCATTCTCGATGCCGCCCTGAAGCAGGGCGCTGACCTTCCATATGCCTGCAAGGGCGGCGTATGTACCACGTGCAAGGCCCGGCTGATGGACGGCGAGGTGAAGATGGATGTGAACTGGGGCCTGGAGCCCGACGAGGTGGCAAAGGGTTTTATCCTCACCTGCCAGTCGCACCCGGTGACAGACCGCGTGGTAGTGGATTTCGACGTAAAGTGATCTGTTAAATGGGGCTGTTGCCCCGGCGTTGTTTTGTAAATTTGAAGATAACTTGAACTATGTCAGTACAGGAATTGGAGCAGATTTTCCAGCAAAAGGTCGATGACGAAGTCCGCATCGAACCCAGGGACTGGATGCCTGAAAAATACCGCCAGACGCTGATCCGCCAGGTCAGCCAGCATGCGCACAGCGAAATCGTCGGCATGCTGCCCGAAGGGAACTGGATCAGCCGGGCGCCTTCCCTGAAGCGCAAGCAGATCCTGATCGCCAAGGTGCAGGATGAGGCAGGGCACGGATTGTACCTGTATTCCGCTGCGGAAACACTGGGCATTTCCCGTGATGAAATGATTGCGCAGCTCCACAGTGGCAAGGCGAAGTATTCCTCCATCTTTAATTATCCCACGCTCAACTGGGCCGATATGGGCGCGATCGGCTGGCTGGTGGATGGCGCTGCCATCATGAACCAGGTACCGTTGTGCCGCACTTCCTATGGACCTTACAGCCGGGCGATGATCCGCGTGTGCAAGGAAGAAAGCTTCCACCAGCGCCAGGGCTTCGAGGCGCTGCTGGTGCTCAGCAGGGGTACCGATGAGCAGAAGGCCATGGTGCAGGACGCCATCGACCGCTGGTGGTGGCCCAGCCTGATGATGTTCGGGCCGCACGACAGCGAAAGCCAGCACAGCGAGCAAAGCATGAAGTGGAAGATCAAGCGCTTCAGCAATGACGAACTGAGGCAGCGCTTCGTGGACATGATCGCCGAGCAGGTGAAGCTGCTCAACATGACCCTGCCCGATCCCGACCTGAAGTGGAACGAGGAAAGGAAGCATTACGATTTTGGAAAGATCAACTGGGAGGAGTTCTGGAACGTGGTAAGCGGCAATGGTCCCTGCAACAAGCAACGGCTTGATGCGCGGCGCAAAGCCTGGGATGATGGTGCATGGGTTCGCGAAGCCGCCCGTGTGCACGCGGAGAAGCGCGCTGCAGTATCCAGGACGCACGCTGCCTGATGACAACGGAAAGATCAATCAACGCACATGAACATAGCAGTCAGAAAATATTTCTACGGTGATTATGGCGACAAGGACACTCCCGCCGGCAATATGTCGCAGGGTAATACCAAAAGCGAATGGCCTTTGTGGGAAGTGTTTATCCGGAGCAAGCAGGGCCTGGACCACAAGCATGTGGGATCGCTGCATGCTGCGGATGCTGGGATGGCCATAGAAAATGCACGGGATGTATATACCCGTCGCCAGGAAGGCGTCAGCATCTGGGTGGTGGAGAGCAAATACATCCATGCGTCCAATCCCGATGAAGCGGACAGCTTTTATGAGCCGGCCAATGACAAGGTGTATCGCCACCCCACCTTTTATGATCTCCCTGATGAAGTCAGGCATATGTGACCCTGAAACCAGAACAAGTGAATCAATCAAATATTTTCCTTTATACGCTGCACCTGGCAGACAACTCGCTGCTCATGGGACAGCGCAACAGCGAGTGGACCGGTCACGGGCCTGTATTGGAGCAGGACATCGCGATCACCAATATCTCACTCGACTATCTCGGGCAGGCGCGCAACCTGTTCCAGTATGCGGCGGACCTGTACAATGGTTTTTCTGCGTCTGAAAAACAAGCGGTTGATCAATATGTTCCCCGGCTCTGGAAAACCTACCACCGCGAGCTGCAGGAAGATGATATTGCTTTTCTCCGGGATGCGCACCAGTTCCTCAACCTGCTGATCACAGAGCTACCCAGGGGAGACTGGGCCCAGTCGGTGCTGCGCCAGTTCTTTTTCAGTGCCTTCCAGCATGCACAGTACCGGCAGCTGGAAAGAAGCAGCGATGCACAGCTGGCCGCCATCGCGGAAAAATCAATTAAGGAAGTTGCCTATCATCTTCGCTGGAGTGCCGAGTGGGCGGTACGTCTCGGCGATGGAACGGAAGAAAGCAACAGTCGGATCAACAATGCCCTCAATGAACTCTGGATGTTCACGGGTGAGATGTTCCAGGCTGCACCATATGAAGCAGCAGGCGGCGCTGAAGGCTGGGGTGTTGATCCGGCCGGGCTGCGGGATGAATGGATGCAACGTGTGCAACAGGTTTTTGCACAGGCAACGCTTACAGTTCCCAATACCTCGTGGGCACAGTCGGGTGGGAAGACCGGCGTCCACACGGAATACCTCGGCTACATTCTCGCGGAAATGCAGTTCCTGCAGCGCGCTTATCCAAATGCAACCTGGTAATGAATCGCGCAACTGCCCATATTGCACCTGATGAACAAACCATCCGCACGCTTCTTGAAGAAGTGAAGGACCCGGAAGTTCCGGTTCTTTCAGTCATCGACCTGGGCATTGTACGTAATGTCTCCGTTGAAGGGGACCGCATCGAGATCACCATCACGCCTACGTATTCCGGCTGCCCGGCCATGGATGTAATTTCAATGGACATCCGGCTGAAGCTGATAGAAAAAGGATTTCGCAACGTCCAGATCAAACAGTCACTCTCGCCTGCATGGACAACAGACTGGATGAGCGAACAGGGAAAGGAAAAGCTCAGGGCCTTCGGTATCGCCCCTCCCAACCCGCGGCAACAGTTCTGCTCTGAGGAAATGTTCCGGCAGGAAAGTGTGCAATGCCCGCGCTGCAATTCGTATCATACAGAGCTTGTCAGCCAGTTTGGGTCAACCGCGTGCAAGGCTATGTACCGCTGCCTCGACTGCCGCGAAGCATTTGATTATTTCAAATGTCACTGATTCATACGCTTCCCCTAGATTTGGTGTAAATTGAACCATGTCATCTATTCTCTTTCATGTAAAGGATGCCATCGGGTATATCACCCTGCACCGGCCGGATAAATACAATGCGTTCAACCGGGAAATGGCGCTGGAACTGCAGCAGGTGCTGGAACAGTGCAAGGAGCCGGATATCCGCTGCGTGGTCATTTCGGGAAGCGGGAAAGCGTTCAGTTCGGGA
>DASUVB010000157.1:0-4196 GCA_036373835.1 Flavisolibacter sp.
CAAGGCCGCTGGCAAGGCTGGGCTGGTTGCGACTGATCCTTGTGATAGCATCACTTTGGCTGTTCAGTATCATTGCAGGCGGTCAACCATCGGTCCTGCGGTCTGCTGTCATGTTCACCTTCCTGGCAACGGCACGTGCCACGGACCGCAAAACGAATATCTTCAATACCCTGGCAATGTCCGCCTTCGTGCTTCTTGCATGGAATCCCCTGTGGCTGTGGGACGCGGGCTTCCAGCTTTCCTATGGCGCATTAGTGGGCATCCTTGTGTTCTACCAGCCACTCAGCCGCTGGCTGCTGTTCAGCAACCGCATGCTTGTCTTCCTGTGGCAGCTGGTAGCGGTTACCCTCACCGCACAGGTGTTTACGCTGCCCATTAGCATATTCTGGTTCCACCAGGTGCCCCTGCTGTTCATGCTGTCGAATATTGTGGCTGTACCGCTGTCCGGCATCATTCTTATGGGCGAGATCTTTTTCTGCATCATTTCTTTCGTCCCGCTCCTGGCAGAAGCTGTGGCCGGCCTTCTTCAATTCATGATAAGGCTAATGAATGGCTACGTGGAGCGGATCGACAGCATCTCATTTTCCGTATGGCAGGACCTTTACCTGCCGCTCCCTGCGGTCCTGCTACTTGGGGTCCTGTTTTGCAGCTTTTGCATGTGGGTGATGTGGCGGCAGCACGGCTGGGTTTATATTGGCCTGCTGTCCCTGGCAGCCATGACAGGAATACTGCGATCGCGCATACATGCGCAGCTTTCCCAGTCACGGATCATCGTGTATAATTTACCCGGGCGTTCCATGACAGACCTCGTTCTTAGCAGAAGTGCTTATACCTATCCAGACCACGCCACGGGGAATGACGCTTTTATGCTGAAGATGCACATCGCGCCTTCGCGACTCATGCATGGCATCACCGGCACCCAGGTAATGCATGCGGGGGTGTACCATGCAGGACCGGCAACCATCGCCGTCCTGGACAGCACAAATGCTGGTCGGGTTTTCAAGCTCTCAAAGGTTGACCTGCTCATCGTCACGGGCAAAAAAACCCGCGATAGCGAAACCATATTATCCCGGGTCCGGCCCGGTTTCGTCGTAGCTGACGGTTCCATGCCGGAATGGGCCGCCATCCACTGGAAACGCGCCTGCAGTGCTCGGAAGGTCCCCTTCCACCACGTGTTAACTGACGGCTGCTATGCCCGGGATCTCACGTCTTTGCGGTGATTTTGCATACGCCTACCTTTGCCGCGCCGCACCATTCCAGGGAAACGATCACAAATCTTTCATCATCATCATCATGAACAAAAAAATCACGTCAGCATTAATATCTGTTTTCTATAAAGACGGTCTTGAACCGGTTGTACGCGAGCTGCACAGGCATGGATGCACCATCTACTCCACGGGAGGAACGCAGCAATACATTGAAGGTCTTGGCATCGATGTAATACCGGTGGAGAATCTAACCTCCTATCCTTCCATTCTCGGTGGACGGGTGAAGACCCTGCATCCCTCCGTATTTGGTGGCATCCTGGGAAGGCGTAGCAATCAACAGGATATCGAGGAAATGAAGCAGTTCGAAATTCCCAGCATAGACCTCGTCATCGTTGACCTGTACCCGTTCGAAGAGACGCTCGCGGCAACGCGGTCGGCATCCTTCACCGGCACCAGCGAAGAAGCAGCGCAGATGGTGATCGAGAAGATCGACATCGGCGGGCCGTCCATGATCAGGGCAGCTGCGAAAAACTTTTCGGACGTGACCGTTGTTTCAACGAAGGATGATTACAGCCGGCTGGTGGCACACCTCCGGGAGCAGCAAGGCGGCATTACACTGGAACAACGCAGGCAGTTTGCCGCAAAAGCGTTCAGTGTCGTGGCAGCGTACGATATCGCCATCGACAAATATTTCAACGGACCCTCTCAAAACGATGCAGGCATGCAGAAGGTGCTGCGATACGGAGAAAACCCGCACCAGCAGGCCGTCTTCTATGGCAACCTCGACCAATGCTTTACGCAGCTTCATGGGAAGGAGCTTTCCTATAACAACCTGGTGGATGTGGATGCAGCCATTGAGCTGATCCGCGAATTCACACTTTCCCTGGACCAGCCTGATGGGCCGTCAACATTCGCCATCATCAAGCATACCAATGTATGTGGCATTGCAACACGCGATTCTGTGCACGATGCATGGACACACGCACTGGCGGGTGACCCCGAAAGCGCCTTCGGCGGTGTGCTGGTATGCAACCATGAAATAGATGCCCCGACGGCCGAAGACATCAGCAATATCTTTTTTGAAGTGCTGATCGCCCCGTCCTTCACCACGGAAGCGTTGAAGGTGCTTCAGGCAAAAAAGAACCGCATCCTGTTGCGGCTGAAAAACTTATTAACCACCGATACCGTCATAAAGAATGTCGTCAATGGCAGGCTGGAACAGGGAAAAGATGCCGGGAATTTCGAGAAGTGGGAAGAAGTTGGCGGCAGGGAAAGCAACGAAAGGGAAAAGGAAGACCTTGTTTTTGCGAACCTCGTATGCAAGCACCTGAAGTCGAACGCCATTGCCCTGGTCAGGAACAGGCAGCTGATCGGGAAAGGCTGTGGCCAGACCAGCAGGATCGATTCCCTGCGGCACGCGGTGGATAAGGCCCGACAATTCAGCTTTGACCTCACAGGCGCTGTCATGGCGAGCGATGCCTTCTTCCCATTTGACGATTGCGTGAAGCTGGGGTTTGAGGCAGGGATCACCGCATTCATCCAGCCCGGCGGCTCCATCAGGGACAAGGACAGCATTGATTTTTGCCTGGGACAGAACCTTGCGATGGTCATGACCGGCATGCGGCACTTCCGGCACTAATACCGCCGGCTTGAATTTTTGAAACCAGGCAGTTGAGCAACGAACCGAATACACAACGAACCTTCATTACGGATGCGCAGAACACCCTGAACGTGGCTGCGCGCTACATCTCCTACCTTAACCCATTGCGGATTCACAAAAGGGGAAGGCGGGCCCGCGCATTTTTCGCGCTGGCCATGGTCTGCTTTTTCTGGGGCACGACGTGGGTGGCGGCGAAGGAAGGTGTGCGCCACATGCCGGCATTGCAACTGGCAGGCATTCGCCAATTACTCGGCGGACTGTGTTACGTACTGTTTTTTGTCATCCGTGGAACCGCATTCCCCAAAGGGCGCGAATGGATCGGCATCCTTGTCCTGAGCTTCCTGAACTTTATGCTGAGCAATGCCCTTTCCACGTGGGGCGTTCAATATATTTCCGCGGGCCTCGGTTCCATCATTGGCGCCATCTTTCCCCTGTGGCTGGTGATCATCGGCATGTTCGGGTCAAAGGCTGCCGTCAGCCGGCGCGCCGTTTTTGGACTTCTTCTGGGTTTCACCGGCATCTGCGTGATCTTCTACGAACACCTGGAGGACTTCCTGGATCCCCGTTTTCGCATCGGGATATTTCTTTCACTGGCTTCGACATGGTCCTGGGCATTCGGAACTATTTACACCAAGAAGCACGCGGCACATTTCAATCCCTACTTTGGGTTAGGACTGCAAATGGTGATATCCGGCATAACGCTGATCAGCATTTCAAATTTGACGGGAAATGCAGTCCCACTCATGGACATTCCGTGGCAGTCGTGGACCGCTATTGCTTTCCTGGTGCTTTTTGGATCCGTGATCGCCTTTGTTGCCTACCTCTATGCCCTGCAGAACCTGCCCACCGAGCAGGTGTCCATTTATGCCTACATCAACCCCGTAGTTGCGGTGCTGCTGGGATGGGTGATTTTCGGGGAGACGCTGACCACATTCATTATCCTGGGCGTGCTGATCACACTGTATGGAGTGTACCTCGTGAACCGGGCAGCGATGAAGATCAGGTAGCTACGGCCGCAATGAATCTTTCATACACGTCCTGCCAGCCTGCGAACTCACCGTGGTTCCCGAGAAAACTGTTATGCCAGATGGTGATCATTTCTCCATTGACTTCGCGGATAGCTGCAGCGTACCGAAGCAAGGCTTCCAGCGCCTGAGACGGGTCCTGCTTTTGTTCGTACCAGGCATTCGCATCCATAAAGCAGAACGGGTGGATGCGCAGCCCAGTCGGTGCATCATGCCGCAGGTCGTACCACGAAAATGAAGAAGCAATGGAAGCCCGGAAGCCGTTGATGCTGCCGTAGCCCATCGAATAATCGTCGGTGACGC
>DASUVB010000158.1:0-5778 GCA_036373835.1 Flavisolibacter sp.
CAGGAATCTAAAAACTTCCAGCACACCTTTTGAGAAGATGAACTCACCCCAGTGCAGCACATAATACCCCACGCGTTCGTCATTGATCACGCCATCGCGGTCGAGGAACAGCGTCCAGTGGCTGGTTTGCCGCAGGTCCAGCGGAACACGCTCCAGGTCACGGCCGGCCTTCTCATAATCTGCAGGGATGCCGATGTCGATAAAGTAGGCGTCCTGCACTGCGCCGTAAAACCGCAATTCAGTGGTGAACCGCTCCAGGTAATCGATCTCAAATGAAAACTTCCCGGGTGCGCAATGCTGCAGGAACGACTTCACGTTGATCACGTAAATGCCGCCGTTGATCATTCCCGTTTTATAAAATTTTTTTTCCCGGAAGGAGAGGATCCGTCCGGAGGGATCGGTTTCAACCACACCATAGCGGTCAAAATGTTGCATGGGCTTTAATGCGATCGTACAGTCGGCATTGTTGCGTAGGTGAACGTGTTCCAGCGTTTCTGCATTCACGCGGAACAGCGTGTCGCCGTTGGCTACGAGCACGTGGCTGGTGGTTGCCTGCTCCATAGCAAGGCGGATCGCACCTCCGGTACCGAGTGGTTCTTCTTCGGTCACGCAGACATAATCCAGCGTCGGGTAGCGTTGTTGCAGGAATTCGCGGATCATTTCTGACTGGTAGCCGAGAGAGAAAATAAAACGCCGGATGCCCTGCATGCGCAGTGTGTTGATCACATAGGTGAGAAAAGGTTGCGATGCCACCGGTGCCATGGCTTTAGGAACACCTGGCACTGCTTCGCGCAGGCGCGTACCCATTCCGCCGGCCAGGATAATGGCTTCTGTGATCATGCGGCGAAAAATCTTTCTTCTACAAGCTGGCAGATGATGTGGCCGATCATGATATGACTTTCCTGTATGCGCGGTGTGTCGTGCGAAGGAACGTTGATGAGGAAATCAGAAAGTCCTTTCATCATTCCGCCTCCGGCACCCGTCAGTCCTACAGTGGTGATCTGTTTTTCCCGGGCCGTTTCAAAAGCCTTGACAATGTTGGGCGAGTTGCCGGATGTTGAAAGGCCCACCAGCACGTCGTTGCGGTTACCAATGCCGTCGATCAGCCTGGAATAGACAACATCGTAACTGTAGTCATTTGCAACCGCGGTGAGGTATGAAGTATTGCAATGCAGCGCTTCGGCCGGAAGCGCCTTCCTGTCTGTATAAAACCGCCCGGAAAATTCCGCAGCCAGGTGTTGCGCATCCGCGGCGCTACCGCCATTTCCGCAGAAATAAATACGATTGCCGTTCTTCAGCACTTCCACGATGCGGCTGGCTACCGCATCCACGATACCGAGGAGATGCTCGTTATCCAACACGGCCTGCTTCACCTGTATCGAAGTCCTGATAATATCCTTGATCTTATCCATAACAAACCTTGAACGTTAACTTTGAACTTTAAACCTTTAACCTTTAACCTTTAACTATATCGTCCATGTTTTTAATCCATGCTCAACAAACTGGTAGTTCCGGTGCCTGCCACCAAACCGTTCCAGTTCCTTGATCACGTTGTACTTGGTGGTGCCAGGGCAATAGAAGATCATGAATCCACCCCCACCTGCACCGGATATTTTTCCCCCGGTGGCACCCGCCTTTTTGGCCGTATCATAGATCTCCTCCATCAGCGGGTTTGAAATCCCTGCCGCCATTTTGCGCTTCTGTTCATAGCCGTAATCGAGTATCTCCCCGAATTCGTTCAGCCTGCCCCGGAGCAGGGCTTCCTTCATCATCTGTGACTGCTGTTTCAGCTGGTGCATTGCTTCAATGGGATGTTCCTTCTTTGCTTCAACGTTCCTGGTCTGTTCTGCAATGATCTTTGCCGATTCGCGGCTGGTTGATGTGTAGTACAACACCAGGTTGTTCTCCAGTTCGAACAGGTATTGCTGCTTGATGCGCAGCGGATTTACGATCACCTTATCTTCCCCGTAGAATTCCATGAAATTGACACCGCCGAATGTGGCTGCATACTGGTCCTGCTTGCCCCCGGCAAGACCCAGATCCCTGCGTTCAATTTCATAAGCATAATGTGCAATATCATATTCACCGAGCGGCAGACGCATCATTTCAGCAAATGCACCGATGATGGCCACGACCAGTGTTGACGAAGTACCCAGCCCTGAACCGGCCGGTGCATCAACAAAGGTTGAAAGCCTGAAGCCGCTTTTGGCAGGTCCGTAATCTTTTGAAATGCGGTTATACACGCCCTTGAGCAGGTCGAGATGTCCATTGACCGGGAGGCTGTCAGACACGTCAAACGTTTCGTTTTCGTTCCGGTCATTCGTTTCGATGATGATCTTTCCCTCCGGCAATGGCTGAATGGTGGCGTGTGCGTACAGGGAAATGGTAGCATTGAGGATGGCGCCGCCATAAATATCACTGTAGGGACTCACATCCGTGCCGCCGCCGGCCAGGCCTATCCGCAGGGGAGCTTTGCTTCTGTAGATCATCTTGATGTTTTCTCCTGTGTCATGCCGCGTTATGCAGTCACGGTGCCATCCGCGGCAAGCTGCCTGATTGCCCCGGTGAGATGGCCCCAGGAATATTTCTGTTTTTCCGTGCGAAGATGCGGAATAAAATGATTTTCCCCTAATTGGTAAAAGCGCAGGATGGCATCGGCAATGCCCTGTGGCTGCGGTTCACAAACAAGTCCTGCGCGTTCATGCGGTACCAGCGCAGGAAGTCCGCCGACATTGGTAACGATCATCGGCTTTTCGAAATGATAGGAGAGTGGCGTCACCCCGCTCTGGGTAGCATTCCTGTACGGTTGCACCACGCAATCCGCGCTGCACAGGTAGAACCTGACCTCGCTGTCGGGGATGAATTGGGTATGCAGGATCACGCGATCTTCCAGGTGCAGCCTGCTGATGATGTCGTGATAGGGCTTGCTGTCTTCATAAAACTCGCCCGCCACCAGCAGCCGGATGCGTTCCTGCTGCACGCGTTCATCCGCCATGGCCTGGAGCAGCATGTCCAGTCCCTTGTATTGCCGGATAAACCCGAAGAACAGGATTATTTTTTCGCTGGCATCAAGCCCCAGGTGTTTTCGTGCCTCTGTTTTTGGAACAGCTGTTCCGAAAGTATCGTAGAGCGGGTGCTGCACCAGCATGGCCGGCTTCCGTGGTTCAAACCTTCGGAGATCAGCCAGCACTTTATCGCTCATTGTAACGAACGCATCACAGCTTTTGAGAAAATACCGTGTGAAGGCAGTATCGCCCGGGCGCTTCTCGTGGGGAATTACATTGTCGGCAATGCAGATGATCCGCGTGTGGCGGTTTCTGCGTACCTGCCGCAGGATGGTTCCGAGCGCTGGTCCCATGAATGGCAGCCAGAAACGGACGACAACCAGGTCTGGCCTCATTTTCCGCAGGCGCATCCCCGTGCGCAGCCAGTTCAATGGATTTACAGAATTGATCATCGTACGGATGTCAATGCCTTCCGGTGCCGGCTCGTTGGAATATTGCGTTGTGCCCGGGAACAGGATGGAAGGATACTGCAGGGTAAAGGAAATGATCGAACACGTATCGCCTTCCTGTTGAAACTGTGCGGCGAGGCGCTGGTTGAACGTTGCGAGGCCGCCGCGAAGGGGGTGTGCAGGACCTATGATGAGCACACGCGCCATTACAGACCGATTTTATCTTCGATCAGGTACCAGTTGCGGCCGGGCGCATTCCGCGAGATCAGTTCGGAAATGAAGCCTGCGAGAAACAATTGCATCCCGATAATGAGCGCCGTCAGGGCAAGATAAAATCCCGGGCGGTTGGTCAGCGGGACTGCGGGGTCCAATACTTTCGACAGGATCAGGTAAATCGTAATAGCAAGACCCGCGACAAAGAACAAGGTGCCCCAGAGCCCAAAGAAGTGCATGGGACGCTTGGAGAATTTCCCAACGAACGTAATGGACATCAGGTCAAGGAAGCCGTTCACAAAACGCTCCCATCCGAATTTGGTAACACCGTATTTACGGGCGCGGTGCTCGACCACCTTTTCACCGATCTTTTTAAACCCTGCCCATTTCGCGATCACGGGAATGTAGCGGTGCATTTCGCCATACACTTCCACCGACTTTACCACCTTGTGCCGGTATGCCTTCAGCCCGCAATTGAAATCATGCAATTTGATCTTCGACACCCTGCTGGTCACCGCGTTGAAAAAACGCGAAGGGATATTTTTAGTCAGCGTGTTGTCGTAGCGCTTCTTCTTCCAGCCACTCACCAGGTCATACCCGTCCTCTTTGATCATTTTATAAAGGCCGGGGATCTCATCGGGACTGTCCTGCAGGTCCGCGTCCATCGTGATCACGACGTCTCCCTGCGCCGCCTTGAAACCTTCGTTCAGCGCCGCGGATTTCCCATAATTGCGCTGGAACTTGATGCCCTTGATGACGGGATTGGCCATACTGAGATTCTCGATCACCTTCCACGAATTATCGGTGCTGCCGTCATCCACCATGATCACCTCGTAGGAAAAACCGTGTTCCGAGCAAACACGGTGGATCCAGTCCGCCAGTTCCGGCAGTGATTCTTCTTCGTCCTTCAGCGGAATGATTATCGAAAGGTTCATGTTCATGGTTGTGACACTTCGTCCTGCTGCGGGCGCACCACAGGCTTCCTCCGGATGATCAGCGAGAACAGGAGCGCGATCATGCCACTCGCTGAGATCCACATCAAATAGGATTTCAGCATGTCGAAGATCGTCATTTCCTTTCCCGAGCGGACATCCAGCTTGCCCAGCGTTTCGTCAATTTTTCCCTGTGATTGTCCCGCCTTTCGCATGGTCTGCTCGGTAGCATCACGGAGATGGATGTAAAAATCAGGATCGATGTATTTTAAATAAATAAAATGGAACAGCACGAAAAAGAATTCAAAGATCAGCACGGAAAGAAAGAGGGCCTTGAAGATGTCCTTCATTTCGATGTAGCCGCCGACCTTTTTGCGAAGCAGGAAGCCGGAAACGAGCAACAGCACCAGCACTACCAGGTAACCTACCATGGTCCAGATGCCGTGCATCAGGGGATCGGTAGCGCCTGTTGAAAAGCGGAGGTACAGCAGCGCCGAATACACCAGTCCAATGATAAACCCCCATTTAACCCCGTGCGAAACATATGGTTGCTGCTGCATCTTATACCAGTTGATTCAAAAATAGCGTGTCTTTATTAATAATTCCGGCGGGCCGCCCGGTGAGGGTTCGCCCGGTGAAAGGAGTGTTCTTCGAACGGGATTGCAGGCTCCGCGGCTGCCATTCGGAATCCGGATGGAACAGTGTCAGTGAAGCAGGAGCATCCTTGCGGATGCTGCTGTCCGGCAAGGGGAATAATTTCCGTGCATTGCGGGAGAACAGGTCCACCAGCGCGTCCAGGGAAAGGCCGGGCAGTGCGGTACGCGCAATGGCGAAGCTGGTTTCGAGCCCCGACATGCCGAAGGCGGCATATTCAAACTCCACCTGCTTGTGATCCGGGTCTTCAGGAAGATGGTGCGATGTGATGCAGTCAATATGTCCCTCGAGCACCGCCTCCCTGAGTGCGTCGCGGTCCGCTTTTGTGCGCAGCGGGGGGTTCACTTTGAGGTTGGTGTCGTATCCCGTGAGATCTTCATCGGTAAAAAACAGGTGGTACGGTGTCACGGAACAGCTGATGGCAACACCTTCCTGCTTTGCAGCGCGGATCAGGGCAACCGACGCTGCGGTTGATACTCCCGTGATATGCAGCCGTGAAGAGGTGTATTTCGCAAGTTCAATGTC
>DASUVB010000159.1:0-6410 GCA_036373835.1 Flavisolibacter sp.
TTCCCAGTAAGAACGGCCGCGCGGGTTTTCGCCCGGCGTTGAAAAGGAAGTGGCCGTTGTTTTGTAATCATTCTTTCCGAGCGGCGCATGAGCGGTCAGGTAAATGGTGCGCGGCGCTCCATCCAGCCCTACCCACTGATCCCGGGCGCTGATTTTGATATCGGTATAATTTTCAATTCCCGTCAGCGCCGGGTTGAGAATATAATTATTGAGGATGTACTGCGTATAATGCGGCCGCTGCTGCGCCGCAAGGCACAGCGGGAAAAGGAATAGCGCTGTTATTGAAAAAACATTTCTCATTACCTGACTATGTCGACAAACCCCGAGATCTGCTGACGCCCGTTTTTCGGATTAATAATATAATAGTATGTGCCGGCCGGAAGCTGCCTGCCGTTGTAGGTCCCATCCCATGCACGTGTATAGCCCTTCGATGAAAAAACCACCTGGCCGTAGCGATTATATACGTCGACCGTGGCACCTGGATACGTGTCCAGGTACCGGATCACCCACTGGTCATTGATGCCGTCACCATTGGGTGAAAATACATTGGGCACGGTAGGCGCTTTCAGCACCTTAACAAAGACCTGGTCGGTTGCAGAACAGCCTTCGCCTGTAGTAACTGTCAGCGTGTAGGTGATATCGTCCGATGGCGTTGTTACCGGCTGTGGCACCGTTGCGCTGCTGAGACCAGCAGGTGGCGACCACTGGTACGCCAGGTTGCTCCCCGTGCCCGATCCGGCGAGAACGGCATTTCCTCCCTCCAGCACAAAGCGGTCCGGTCCAGCATCAACTACAGGCACTGCGAAGACCCGGATGGTTTGCTCCGCGTAATTGCTGCAGCCATTCGTGGCCAAAAATGTATACCGGATGGTATGCTGCCCTACTCCTGCGGCTGAAGGATTGAAAACGCCTGATGCTGAAACTCCCGGTCCCGAAAATGTCCCCGTTCCACCCATGCCGTTCACCACCGAAGCCTGTGTGAGCTGGAACGACGCATCATCAGCACATACGGACGGTATTCCCGCAAATTGTACCTGCGGTGTTGCCTTCAGCGTCAATGTCTGCTGTGTCGAGCTAAGGCAATTGTCGCCGGAATACGCAACCACGTGAATGGTGACCGTCTTCGTGGCCGGAGTAAAGAATTCCGGGTACGCGTGCGAGGCGGGGGCATTGCTGCCAGGATAATTTAAAACTGTTTTGATGGAAGGATCGTTGCTGTAATCCCAGAATATCTCGAGCTTCACAACGCTGCCAAAATCTACCGTTGACTGGTTCTGGATCACCACCGGCTGGTTGCTGCAAAGCTGCGTCCCACCCTGGATCACGAATGCGGCCTGCGGTTGCGTGCCGTTAATGGTGAAATTCTGTGTAACACTGGCGGTACAGCCATTATTAGAGGTGACTGTAAGCGTCACATCATAGTTGCCGGTGGCGGTATATTTATGTTGCGGGTTCTTCTGCGTAGATGTATTCGGGTTAGATGGTGTGGCATTGGGATCACCAAAGTTCCACTGGTACGTGAATTGTGCCTGGCTGCCGTCGGCGATCGTCGTAGCATCGGTAAACTGTGAGAACGGATCTGTAAGGCAGTTGGCAGGCATGGTAAACGCCGGCACTGGCAATGGATGCACAACAACAGGAATCGTCGTTACCGGGCTCACACATCCTTTGTTGGTCTGCACCGACAGTGTTGCGTTGTATGTTCCTGTAGCCGTATATGTATGGGTGAAGGGGTTTCCATTTGTGGCGCTGAAGGTCGTGCCGTCGCCCAGGTTCCAGTTCCATTGCGTGATGGAACCGGCATTGGCCTGGGAAGTGTTTGTAAAAGTGATATCTTTTGTGACACACACCGGCGCGGAAACCAGGAACGCTGCTGTCGGCAGCGGGTTCACTACTACCGTTGCTGTCGCAGTATCGGAAGCGCATCCCGGGGCGATCCGCACCACCAGCTTTACCGTGTATGTTCCGGGAGCAGTGTACGTTTTTACGGGGTGCTGCTGGGTGGACGTCGTTCCGTCGCCAAAAAGCCACAGCCACTGGGTCACGGTGCTGTTCGATGCCGTGCTCTGGTCGGTAAAGGTGATGGCGGAACCAAGGCACGCCTCGGCAGCGCCAGATGAAAATGCTGCCAGCGGCTTCGCATAAATGCTGCTTACGGTTATAGTTGTGTCGTCGCTGCAGCCCACTTCATTGGTCACCGTAAGCGTGACGTTGTAGGGACCCGTATTCGCAAATACGTGTGTGGGATTCAGGTCGGTCGAAGTACCGCCGTCCCCGAAATTCCAGCTCCATCCCATCATGCCAAGGTCAGCGGAATTACCCACGGTTGTCGTGTTGTTGAACTGCATACCACCCGGAAGGCAGGCATTGCCAAAGCTGAACGTTGATACCAGTTTCCTGAAAGCGGAAACAGGCCTGCTGAACACGGCGCTCTTACAACCCGTGGCAGTTTCAACGATCAGCGATACCGTGTAGCCCCCGTATGTTGCATACGTATGTGTCTGGCTGGCATTGGTGGTAGCTACCACCACCGGTGTGCCATCGCCAAAATTCCAGTACCACTTTACGATAGGTGAATTCAGTGTTGTGGAAGAATCCGTAAATACGATCGGGTCACCGACACACGTGGGATGTGACACCTTGAAGCCGGCGACAGGTGGTTGTGCCAGTGTCAGAGTTTTTGACACCGTATCGGACAGACAGCCGATGTCGGTGATGACAGAATAACGTACAACGTATGACCCGGCAGCGGTATACTGGTGACTTGCAGAAGCGCCCGACCCGGTAGTGTTGTCTCCAAAATTCCAGGACCACACATAAGCAGGCCGGCCGTTGGTATTGGAAGAATCAGTGAACAAAACAGGATCGGAAACACACCCTGTGGATGAGAAATTAAAATCCGCAACGGGGCGTTCATATACCTGCAGGTCGTAGTTGATCTCCTGCTCCCCGCTGCAACCGTCAGGTGTGGGATTCTGGGCCAGCACCCTGATCGGATAGGTGCCCGTTGACGGGATCGTGTATGCGGTCGGGAGTTTGTACCGGTAGAGCTGCTTCCCATTTACCGTCCAGGTAGAATCGTACACCGGTGACGGGATGGTCACATCGGGAAACAGGCCGCTGAACTGCCACTTGATCTCTGTGGGCTGGTATGGGAAGGTCATGGCAAAAAAGAACGGCGTGTTCCGGCAGGTGGCCGGGAAATTCACTGTAGCATACAGGTTGCTGATCGACACGAACTGGTAAAGGTCCTTTACGTTCGCCCCCGCGGAATACCCGTATGATTCCGCCTGTGCATAACCGTACGCAATGGCGTTGAACCCGGAATCGGAAGCAATGCGGTGGTACCCCTGGCTCACATTATTCAGGTAAATGTAGGCGTAGGCCGGGTCGGCCGGGTGTGTGATCCACGAATTGGCGGGAACGGGAATACCGTCAAGCCTGAAAGAAGACTTGGCGGTACCTGCATTGCGGATGATCACGTGTATATGATGCTGGTGCGCCGGTGCCGGTGGATTTTGTGATGCTGCCAGGTTGGAGCTGACCAGCGTGACATTGGAAATATTCTGCTCTACCGGGTTCAGCATGATCATATCCGGGTCGTAAGGCTGGTTCGATGGATTACCATCGCAGCCCTGCGTTGTAAAATATTGTGCTACGGAAACCGGCTTGTCCGCAACGATCTGGTTCGGCGTGCTGCTGAAGAACTGGTAATAGTTGTTGTTGAACGCCGACGAAGGGACCACGACCCCATTGACCGAAACAACAGTGGACGGGTCGCTCCGGAGAATGCGGTAATAATTATTCGGATGATTGAAGCTGGGAACAGTCAGGTATTTCCTGCCCCAGCTCCCTGTGGGATATAATTGCTGGTACAGGTTGTCCGAGCTGTTGCTGGAACAACCGCTGGCCGGTATCCGGATCTTGCCGCTGCCGGAAAAGACGGCGATGCGCTTGCAACCGGTCGTACCGCTGGCGACCGAACGGATGCGGGTACCTGTCAGGTCTACACCTAAATTATTGGACGTTGTTCCCAGTACCTGGTAGATCTGGCCCTTGTTCAGGTTCACCGTATAGGTATTTCCTGCGAGCCACCCGTTCTTGGTGTTTACCGCCGGGGTCACCTCAACCGCTGTGTTGTCCTCTACGGCAACGATCGTGAGGTAGGAATTGGAATTCGCCTCGTTGGATGCCTGGGTAAAGTTGGTAGAATAGTATTCCTTTCCCAGGACAGGCGTCGGAAGGCATAGTGTTGCGCCGCTGGCCGCAGCGCGGGTGATATAGGAATAAACTACCAGGGGTTTGTCGCCAGTGACCCGGATCGCCTTATTGCTGAAAAGGCCTTCGTCATCAATAAAATAGGTGGTGGGAATCGTAACGGTCACTACCTGCCCGGCATTGATGGTTCCGGACTGGATGGAGGCTCCGCCATAAATTGAGACCTGGAAATTGGTCACTTCGTCTGAAGTAAGGTATAAGGTCATTACCGGCAGGCCGCCCGAATTGACCATGCCCACATGGTAAGAATATGCGAGCCAAAACTCCTTGCCCCTGTTCGAAAAATCCTGTGCCGAGGCCGGCATAATACAGCAGGCCGCTATGCCAAGCAGTGCAGCGAAATATCTCAATTTCATCAGTTAGTGTCCGGTAAGTCTCGCAAAATATTGAAAAAACAGCTATTTGTTCCTGATTTTAATCCCGTGGCTTAGACCTCTGGAAATTGGAAACGTTTAAGCAAGACCCCTGTCAGCCTGGCAGCCAGTGCCCGTATTCCCAATTCCTGCTTCCATGTTACAATATTCCTCCTTCCATGTTACAATCGAACAACACTACCAAATGCAGGGTTCCCTGGCAACCCGGACCTGGTATCAATTCCCTGCTGGCGAGAGCGAACACGCAGGCCGGGCGGGTAGGTTAAGCATTGCCCAAAACCGCATTCAAATACATAAACTAAAACCACTATGTCTGGTTTATATTGAAATTAATGTACCAGATTAGAGTGCATGTTACTGATAACCAAATTTATAGACACAAGAATGTGCTAGTTGTACAAACTTCCCTTAGATCTGACTTTTTGGACTATTTTGTGCGATATTTATGGTTATATAATATCAATTAATTTTTATAATTCGTTTTTTACCAGATAAATATATTCAATTTTAAAAACTAAATTTGTTAGTGACGTCACCCTGCTGCGATGACCTGGTAGTTGCTAAAAATGTGAGCGGTGTTTTTTCGCAGTTTTTTGGGAAGATGGTCGCATAGTTTTTGCAACAGGATGCGCATGAAGACATTTACCCTCCTATTTTCTGCCACCGTTCTGCTGGTGCTGTTCAACGGATGCAAGGACATAAAGTCCCCGGAATTCAAAAAGATTGACCAGTTCCAGGTACGGAATGTTGGCCTGCAGGATGCGACCGTTGCCTTCAACGTCACCTACTTTAACCCGAATGACTTTGGAGTAACTGTCAAAGAGACGGCCGTGGACGTGTACATTGATACGGTGTATGCGGGTAAATTCCAGCAAACCGGCGAGCTGTCGGTGGCAGAAAATGCCGATTTTTCAATCCCCTTATCAGGCATTATACCGTTCCAGAAAATGATGAACCTCGATTTGACGGGCATCCAGACAAGGGAATTACTGATCCGCGCAGACGGCTCTGTGAAGGTCGGCAAGGCAGGTATTTTCATCACGAGACCAATCCAGTACCAGGGACGGCATACACTCAGCGAGATCAGGCTATAAAAAAGCCCCTTTCGGGGCTGGCGTGTGATATTCGTTTCAAGGCTATTGCTTTTTCATACCGCCGCCGTCTTCCGGCTTCTTGCAGCATTTGGGCAGTGCTTTATAAGATTCTTCATTGGCTTTGATCTCGTTGGCATCATACCCGGCATTGGCAATCGATGCCTTGATCATTTCCTCGTTGGTGCGGTCTGTCATATATTTTACCGTCGTTTCTTTTTTACGGTAGTTGACATTGACGCTCATCACACCATCAATCCTTTTCAGGTATGTTTCAATGGCAGTCTTGCACATGCCGCACTGTACGGTGGGCGTGCTGATTTTTGTCGTAACAACCGCCTTGGTTTGCGCAGAAGCAGCGAAGGAAACCAGGCAGGCCAGCAAGGCGGAAAAGAGTAGCTTTTTCATCAGTCGGCAATTTCCACGAATTTAGAAAACTCCCGTCCAGTTCGCGGGGTCCATTCGCCATTTTAACAAAACTTCCTGCTCGTCGGCACTGATCATACCACGCCTGCTGGCGAGATCAAGTAGGCTGGAATAGTCTGCCAGTGAATAAAACGGAACACCTGCCTGCTCGAACGCATCCTGCGCCACCTGGAAGCGATAGCTGAAAATGGAAACCATGCCAATCACCTCCACCCCGCTGGAACGCAACACATCCACCACC